>JAFAQG010000685.1 GCA_019246575.1 Acidobacteriaceae bacterium | reverse complement strand
TAGCACGTCAGTTTGCATTGTAACGAAAACTGACGTGCTGGTTTTGCGTAAGATTCCAATCGACCTTGCCAAGGTAAACGTCGTTATTCAGGCTGTTGGCGTACGACGCGAGATATTGCTGTAATGCGGGCAGGACCGACCGACCTGAAGCGTCGTTGGCGGCGGGCTGGATGCCAAGCGCGACGGTATTTGGGGTGGTGTTCCGCTGTCCATCGTAATCGAAGAAGAAGAAGGCGCGATTTCGGACGATGGGACCGCCGATATTGCCCCCGAACTGGTTGTAATGATAGGCGCGCTTCGGCCTGCCCAGTGCGTTGTTATCCCAGCTATTTGCGTTCAGCGCTTTGTCGCGAAAGAACTCGAAGACATCGCCGTGAATCTCGTTTGTGCCTGACTTGGTAATGGTATTGATGACTGCACCACCGGCGCGCCCGATTTCGGCTGCATAACCGTTCGTATTGACCTGGAATTCCTGGACGGCATCCTCGCTGAAGGAATAGGGATTGCGCCCGGTGCCGGTGCGTCCGATGGATTGTCCGAAAAATGCATTATTGGCGTCGGAGCCATCGATGAGCAAACTGTTGGAGGTGCCGCGCTGTCCGCCAAACGAGATGTCGCCGCTGCGGGTGGGATCGCGAACTACGCCGGGGCTTAGGAGAGTGAAATCGAGGAAATTGCGTCCATTAATAGGTAGTTCCTGGATCTGGCGGTTCGAAATGGAAGTGCTGACCTGAGTGCGACTGGTTTCGACGACGGGCGCCTCGCCGGTTACATCGATGGTCTGCGTGGACGTACCCACCTGCAGCTGGACGTCAAGCGTAGAAACCGTGCCGACAGTGAGGGTGAGGTTGCTTCGCACGGCGGTGTTGAATCCGGTCTGCTGAATGGTGAGCTCATACGTGCCGACCGGGAGTTCAGTAACGTTGTACAGCCCAGCGGCAGTGGTAGTGGTCTCGCGAACCAGACCGGTGTCGGTGTTCTTGACTGTGACCTTCGCGCCGGCGATGACAGCCCCACTGGGATCAGTTACTGTGCCGTTAATCGCGGTGGTCCCAACCTCGGACTGCGCAAGCAGCAACGAGCAAGCGAGAGGAAGCGCACACAAAGCGAACACGTGCCTAAATTCCGAAGCCATATTGAACCAGGATAGTAGGATTTTTGTGACAGATGTGTGAAGACTCTGTAGTGCGGCGCATTTTGTTTGAAGTGTCTAAAGGCAATCATTTGAGACTGATGTCAACGATATACGGGCAACAGCTTGCGGCAATTCTTTTGGCGCAATCTTTGGTCTTACCGGCCTTTGCGGCTAGCTCGGGCCGGCAGGTATTTAATGTTGCCGATTACGGCGCGAAAAAAGACGGATCTGCGCCTGCGACGGAGGCGTTCCGCAAAGCGGTTGCGGCAGCGAAGGACGCCGGCGGGGGCACGATTTATGTGCCTCCAGGTAAGTACAGTTCCGGCCCAATTGAGTTATTCAGCAATATGACTCTGGAGATCGAGGCAGGAGCTACCATCGAGTTTCCCGTGGCTCCGTTGCCATTTACAAAGGGTAGATATCTGGGGGTTGAGACCCTAATGCCGATGCCGCTCATCGGGGGTCACGACTTACAGAATGTAACTGTAACCGGGCGCGGAATTCTCGCCACAGGCGATTACGAACAGTGGAGAAAGGCGTACAAACGCACATACGAAGAGTATTTAAGAATGCATGGAGGTGTGGTTTCCACGCACGGCGATGAATCAAGCAGCGCAAACGGGCCGCATTGGGATCGTTTGCTGAAAGCGCTCGAAGCAAAACAGCCGGTAACCGAACAGCAGTACCGCGAGGCGGCTCGCGAGCTGCGTCCTTCTTTTCTCTGCTTCATGAATGCGAAAAACGTGCTCGTGGAGGGCGTACGTTTTGTCGGTGCGCCAATGTTTGTTGTTCAGTTACTGTACACGGAGAACGCGACGGTTCGTAATGTGACAGTCGAAACTTACCCCGGTCCGCATACGAACGGGATTGTGGCGGACTCGAGCCGGTTTGTTCGTATAAGTGACGATTACATCGATACCGGGGATGACGGGATTGTACTTAAGTCCGGGAAAGATGCGGATGGCAGGCGAGTGAACCGTCCAACCGAGAATGTAACGATCACGAATTGTACAGTCCATCACGCGCACGGCGCTGTGGTTATTGGCAGCGAAACATCCGGGAGCATTCGTAACGTCGTGGCGAGTAACATCACGGCGTTTGAGACGGAAGCCGGAATCCGGCTGAAGAGCCGGCGCGGGCGTGGAGGGGTGGTGGAAGACGCTCGGTTCGAGAACTGGACGATGGAAAGCGTCGGCGAAGGTGTGGTTGTCACCAGCTATTACGTCATGGGCGGCGAGGGCGGTACGGAAGAGGAACCAGTGTCAGAGCGCACTCCTCGATTTCGGAACATTGGCATCAGCGGCGTGACGGTAAGCGGCGCTCACAAGAACGTTGTTGAGATAGACGGATTGCCGGAGATGCCCATCACCGGGCTACGTTTGACGGACATTCTCGGTTCGGGGCGGATCGGGCTTACGGCACGGTACACGGACGATTTGGAGCTGCATCACGTGCAGATCAATGCCGAGCGCGGTCCGGTGTATGCGATCGAGAATGCGACGAATCTGGACGTCGATGGCGTGACGACGAGGCAGCCCGTCGGGGAGTTGTGCGTTATCCGGCTGAGTAAGACGCCAGGAGCGATGGTGCGGAACAGCCGAGCATTTCCTGGTACGGCGATATTTGTGTCATTGCCGCGCGAAGAAAAGAACTCAGTGCATCTGGACGGGAATATCTGGAGGAGCGCGCGGATTCCGGTGGAAGAGCGTTAAGCGAACCAACGCAAACCGCGGAGTCAGGTAGACTACAGATATGTAGCTGCAATGTTGTAGATGGCGATTCGCTTTACCTGGGACCCGAAGAAAGCCAAGCGCAACCTGCACGATCACGGGATCGAGTTCGAAGTGGCGAAGCACGTCTTTAACGATCCGCATGTAGTGGTTATCGAAGACGTGGAGACGGAAGACGAGCTTCGCTATAACGCCATTGGGTATGCGGCGGCGAACCTATTCGTAGTCGTCACGTACCTCGATCTGTCGGAAGAAGAGGAAGAGGTGATTCGCCTGATATCGGCCCGAAAGGGCGATGCATTTGAGGAGAGCGTGTATGCCGACCAATTCGCGTAAAAGACCAGCACACGGGACGCCACGTGAGAAACGGAAGGGCATCAAAATCAGCCAGCGCACTTGGGAGCTCTACGAGCAACGCGACAAGCGCCTGGACAATGACCCGGATGCGCGGCCGCTTCCGCCCGACGTGTGGGCTCACGCCATGCGCCGGGACGAGTTCTTTCGCCCAATCAAGAAGCAGACGACGGTGCGTATCGATGCCGACGTGCTCGCATGGCTGAAATCGAAAGGCGACGGCCATCTGACGCGCATCAACGAGATCCTGCGCGAAGCGATGTTGGCGGAGATGAAGCAGTAACGAGGCAGCCAGAGAGTTGTGGCAACCGTACTCAAAACGCCGGCGACGCCGTTGCGCGAACCTGCGGAACTGCAACTGATAGAGCGGCTGGTCCAGAGCCCCGCCGTGGCGAACGCACAGCGATGGCTTACGCGGGAGCGCGCATGGATCAACGAACAGCACCTGCAGCTCTGCCGCATTCCTGCGCCGACGTTTTTCGAGCAGAAGAGGGCGGAGTGGTTTCGTTGTCAACTGGCGTCGTTCGGGTGGAACGCGGGCGTAGACCGAGCCGGCAACGTAGTCGCGACGTTTGGGGCGAGGGACAACCAGCGTGCAGTCGTGCTCTCAGCGCATCTGGATACAGTGTTTGCGCCGGAGCGCCCGGAGCAGATCTACTACGCGCCCGATGGCCGGCTGGTCGGTCCTGGGACATCGGACAACGGCTCGGGGCTGGCTGCGATTCTCGCAATCGCAAGGATGATCGCTGAAACGACCGAATTGCATCAGCTCGGTTCGTCACTGCGGCTGGTCGCGAATGTGGGCGAAGAGGGCGAGGGCAATCTGAGCGGGATGCGTTACCTGTGCCAGCATGCACGGGAGGTGGCGAACGTCGAAGCATTCATTGTTATCGACGGACCGTCTGTCGATCATGTGACGGCACAGGCACTCGCGAGCCGCCGTTACGAGGTAATTCTGTCCGGCCCCGGAGGGCACAGCTGGAATGACCACGGTATACCGAATCCGGTGCATGTTCTGGGGGATGTTATCAGCTATTTCGTCCGCAGCGCAGAGGAGCACGGATGCGGAGATCGCAAGAGCACGTGCTCGTTCAATTTCAGCGTCATCGAAGGCGGGACCAGCATTAACTCGATCCCGTCGTGCGCGCGCGCGAAGTTGGACGTTCGATCAGAAGATGCGGCGGTGCTCGAGGATTTCTCGAACTTGCTCAGCGCGACGGTAGAACGCGCGTTGGAACATGCGAACCTTGGACTAAAGAACGGGCGGGTTACGGGGAAAATCAAAGAGCTCGGTTCGCGGCCCGGAGGCAAACTCGCACCAGATGCGCCGCTGTTGCAACTCGTACGCGCGGTGGATTCGCATTTGAACGTCCGGTCGCGTGTCGATTGTGCATCGACGGACGCGAACGTCCCTCTTGCTATGAAGCTACCCGCCGTATCGATTGGTGCGGGTGGCCGGGGGGGCGGAGCGCATACGACCAGCGAGTGGTATCAGCCCGAGGGGCGGGAGCTAGGGCTGAAGCGCATTCTGCTGATTTTGGCAGCGCTATACGAGAGCGGACTCGCCGGCGCTGTAACGCGTTCGCCGCAGGCGTGAGCACACGCGTAGAAAACGTAATTGCGCGTCAAAAAGTCCCAGCACGATGGCAGGCCGATTCTGTCCTAGCGCTGGTTGCGTTCGTCTGGGGCTCCACCTTCGTGGTTGTCAAGCACGCGCTGGCTGATATTACGACCATGTATTTTCTCGCGCTGCGGTTTACATTCGCGAGCGGATGCATGTTGGTCGCCTTCGGGCCTCGATTTCGATCTGTAAGCGGGCGGGCATTGTGGCGCGGCTTGCGAGGCGGTGTGGCGGCGGGCGTGTTTCTGTGGCTCGGATTTGCGTTGCAGACAGTGGGACTCAGATATACGACGGCGGGTAAGTCGGGGTTCATCACGGGTCTCTATATTGTGCTCGTTCCGCTGATCAGTGCGGCCGTGTACGGGCGCTGGCCCAGGCCGGCGGAACTGGCGGGCGTGGCAATTGCGGGAACGGGGACGATGGTTCTCGTCGCGCCGGCACTCTATGCGAGCATGTCCGTCAATCGGGGAGATTTGCTGACAATGGCATGCGCGGTGGCGTTCGCGTTCCACTTACTCGTGCTCGGATATTTTTCGCAGCGGGAACGATTTGAAGCAGTTGCGCTCGGACAGATACTTTGCTGCGCAGCATTATCGGCCGGCGCCGTTGGTTTTGAAGGCGCCCGTGCAGTGTGGAGCGCTGGTGTGGTGTTCGCTATCATTTTGACGGCTTTGCTCGCGACGGCGCTCGCGTTCGCACTTCAGACCTGGGCGCAACAATACACGACGGCAACGAGAACCGCCGTGATCTTCGCGCTGGAGCCGGTCTTTGCACTGGCGACGGCAGTGATTGCGGGCGGCGAAAGATTGACGCTGTACGCAGCCGTGGGCGGCGCAATGATTCTCGCAGGAATCCTGGTCGTGGAGATGAGACCTGAAGGGGCTTTGAATGGCGCATCCGAATCGGCACGGCGTTGAAACCCCGGCGCGGCACGGGGCATCCCAAGCATGAGGTTAGTCGAGGCATTCGGATTCCTGAGAACCGACGAGTTTTCTCTATACTGTAAGTACCGAGCTCGAGGCTCACTCTTCGATGGTGTTCCTCCAAAAAATCAAACAGCAGAAGCTGCTTAGCACCACGCTGCTACTGTTGACGCTGTGTATCGGGATAGCGATCGGCACGATCGTCAACACGGGGGTGAGGGCGGAAAAGCAGACCTCCGCAGTCGCGCCGGATGCAACGCCATTGACGATTCCGCAAGCGGTCCCGATTGCAAACGACTTCACGAAGCTGGCGAAGAAGGTGGAGCCGTCGGTTGTCTATATCGAGTCGGATTACCTGGGTAAACCGGGGAACCGAAAAAACGATAGCGACGACGAGGACGGCGGGGACAGCACAACGCCAAACAGCCCGGACCCCGGGGAGATGTTCAAGCACTTTTTCGGCAAGCCGCAGCCTCATTCATTTCGAACAGAGGGCTCGGGGACGGACTTTATCGTGGACCGGAATGGCTACATCATCACGAACAAGCACGTCATCGATAAGGCTGACCGCATCAAGGTGAAGATCAGCGGCGAGAGCGAGGAGTACCGCGGCCGTGTGATTGGCGTGGATCCGGAGACGGACGTGGCAGTTTTGAAGATCGAAGCGAAGCGGCCATTTGTGCCGGTGCAGATTGGGAACTCCGATAGCGTCGAGGTCGGTGATTGGGCGATTGCGATCGGGTCACCATTCGGTTTGCAGGCGACGGTGACGCTGGGTATTGTCAGCGCGACGGGGCGCGATGTCGCGGGACAATTCCAGCATTTCCTGCAGACGGACGCGGCGATTAATCCGGGTAACAGCGGCGGGCCATTGCTGAACATCCGCGGCGAAGTGATCGGTATCAATACGATGATTGCGACGCGTAGCGGATCGTACGAGGGTATCGGCTTCGCACTGCCGTCCAACATGGCCATCAAGGCCTACAACGACATCATCCGGCATGGCCGAGTTATTCGAGGATCGATCGGTATTCAATGGACAAAAA
>JAFAQG010000679.1 GCA_019246575.1 Acidobacteriaceae bacterium | reverse complement strand
GGTCTTCAAGCCAAAAGATACATAGGTCAAGTCTATGACTCATCTGTTCTTTAGGACATAATCATTCGAAGTGAGCGAAGAGCTTTCGGATTCTGATTACAAGGAGTTTCATCGCCGCGTTCAGGAATTGGCGCTTAATGCGTATCCCAACCCCGACCGAATTGGGTGCCCAGGGCGTAAAGTTCTCGAGGAGGTTGCAGCTCTTCCGCTATCCTCCAGACATCCGGTATTTCAGGAGCACATAAAACGTTGCTCTCCCTGTTTGGCCGAACTCCTCGAAATACGCGGCCGGAACTACAGGCGAAAACAGAGAGCAAGGCGAATTTGGCTTATTGCTGCGGCATGCATAGCAGTCTTCGTGTTCGGTACGGCCGTGTTTCTTATGAAGACGAAGAAACCACCCGGCCCATCGCAAATCGAACAGCCGGCAGCGATATCCCTGAAACGAGCGCGGTTGGATCTGAGCGACGATGCGCTGCGGAGCGATAGTTCACAGGCAACCAGAGAACCGCACCATGAACTCTCACGCGAGCACGTGCAGGTTTCCGTTGTCTTGCCTTTCGGCAGTCCGCCCGGATCTTATCAATTTGGTCTTTTTCGACCTGACCAGATACCGCTGATAACGACTGGTGGAAACGCGGAAGTGTCTCAGGGGGCTACTATTCTCGATGTTGAAATCGACCTCACGAGATATCCCGCCGGCCAGTACCTCGTCGGTCTGAAGCGGGATGCCGGGGACTGGGCGTTCCATCGACTCACATTGCGTTGACGACCTCGATTGCTCGTTCGAGTTGGTTATCCCTTCCCTCGCGGAAGGCGCTCTCGGACCACCGGGCGACAATGTCCGGTTGAATGCCCCGGCCTTCGAAGACTTCTCCTCCCCAGGTTACATACGCCGCCTTCGGAAAAATAACCATGTAGCCATGCCCCACTTTGAATCCCGAACCGGGGATTAGTCTTCCGGCCGTCTCGGTGCCGACAAGAGTTGCCAACTTTCGTTCGTGCGCGAAAGCGCAAACCATTTCGCCGGCACTTACGGTTCCTTCATTCGTCAGAATTACGATACGTCCGTGGCATAGCTTTTTGCCGAGGCCTTCGGACACCAATACGACTGAGGGATCGCGCCACGCGAATTTCGCCGCAAAGCCCAGAATTCCGACGGCTTTGCTTTGCGGCAACTTCCCAAGTTTCGGCAGCCGCTCCTTGTCGTAGCCGCCCTCGGCTCGTTTTCGCGTGACGGTGTACCCGATGGGCACTCGCTCGGGCGTCAGATGACTCATAAGCCGGAGAACGCCAAGTCCGCCACCAAGGTGGCCGCGAAGATCGAGAATCAGGCGGTCGCAGTCGGAGAGTTCGCGGAACGCCGCATCCAGTTCCGCGGCCACATCGATGCCGATCAGACCGGGGAAAATCACGACCTTCAAGTAGCCGATTGATGAACCAAGGTGAGACGCGATGACACTCTTGGGTTCCGAATACGGCTGCTTCCTCGATCTCGGAGCCGGTACCTCAATCTTCAAATCGCGACGCTGGCCGTCGCGCTCGATCGAGAGCACGGCATTCGTTCCCATGGGAAACATTGCTGGTTTCGGGGGCGCCAAAGGCGTGCCGTTAACCGCAACCACGACGTCGGTCGGCAACAAACCCGCCCGTTGCCCCGGGCCGCCTTCATGCACGTCACGAATGATCCAGCGCTCGCCGGCGTCACTCTGGGCTTTCACACAGGTTGCTCCGATAGCCAGCCGCGCTGGAACACGGCGGACGGACTCATGAAAGAATCCTGTGTGACTCGTTCCGACAGTCGTGATGACGGAGTGAACGGTCGATTCAAAGGCCTCAGGCTCCGACGCGTTCAGTACTTCCTCTCGCCGGCTTGCGACGATCTCGCGCCAGTTCCTCCCGCGAAATGCCGGGTCGAAATAGTGCTTCGTTAACTTGGCACAGGCGTTATCGTAGACTGCTGCTCGCTGTTGGCGTGTGAGTATCGGGGGACCCGAATGAAATCGTTGTTGAACCATCTCCGATCACCAAAAAACCCGCCCAGAAATACGGCGGTGTCGTCGATCCAAACTGTTTCAGGAGTTCGAGCTGAGCATGGCGTAACGCGGTGGCCACATTTTCGCCTGTTCCGAGGTATGAGTACAGGTTCGACATCATCGTTGCTGTCGCACGATCCTGAATTCTCCACGTGCTTGCAACCACGCTCCTGGCTCCTGCGACCAGGAACGTGCGCGCCAGATTCGCAACGCCTTCCTCGCCCTCCAACTTCCCGACGGCGGTTTCACAGGCGGAAAGCACAACCAAATCCGCTTGCAACGATTCTCGGCGAATCTCTCGCGGCTGCCAGAGACCGTCTTCCGATCTGTCGCCCGGGTAGAAAACCAGGCCGGCACGTTCCGGAAATTGCTTGCTCTCGATCGCATGTGCAGCAAAATGGAGCACCCGGAAATCCGCAGGATGGGCCTTCTTTACCCGGATCTCCGAAGCATCAGCGCCCACGAGCGACACACTGTCTCGACCGGCGACTTTTACCGCGTCCGATATCTCCTCTCTAGCAAAAGCCAGGGGTTTGTATTCAGTCCCTCCAACCTCGAAAAGGCCCCGTGGCAGGTCCTCTGCGGAGCCTGCGTTCACGCCGTCGATGGCGGAATATCCAACGCCGAGGAACGGTCGCGGCGCCATGTGCCCCCGACGTTCCGATCTCAGGACATGCAGAACGTTTCCGGAAGGAGCATAGAAGATCGCCGTCGATTCCACCAGGTACTTTGAGTCCGGGCCCATTAATGCCGCAAACGGAAGGAGATGAAGCTTTCCGTCGGGAACCACGATCAGCGTCGTTGCATCGGCCGAAGCGGGAGTGTGCTCGGAACGCACACTGCCGACCAGCGCAGAGTACAGACATCGAGCCTCTTCGGAACCGTCCTTCCGGTTCCGGAGTGCGTCCAAATACCGATCGACTGCGCTCTCAACGCGCTTCCTTCCGTCCAGCCGATGAACCATTGCCCGCGTGGCGGTTATCTCCAAACCATAGGAATGCGGTTCATCGAGCACGTATTCGATGACCATCTCGCCGGGCCGGAGTATACTCTGCAACATTCGAAGAGAGGCGGCCCTGCTGTTGAGCAGCGCCATTTGCTGCATGATCTT
>JAFAQG010000557.1 GCA_019246575.1 Acidobacteriaceae bacterium | reverse complement strand
GTTTCACCCGGACGCTTCACCGGCAGCTCATTCAGCTTGGGATCGATCATTCTTGCCCTCCACGAGCCCTGCCCTCTAAGCCCGGGCGAGGCTCCACCTGTTGGACAAAACTGAGCGCAAAAGGTAGACGAAAAGAATCGCTTTGCCATTTCCTTTGCACCGTATAGTACTTTCGACGTGGTCCTGCCGAATGGCAAAGGAATAATCCGTTCAATTGAAGTGCTACTGCGCTTCATTGGTCGCCAGAAGATCGTGTAGCTCCGGGTAGTGTTCGAGAAGCTGATGGGGGACGGCGATCGATTTGCCCTTGAGAATGGAACTAATCTCGAATGCATTTACAACCGCCTTACCTAAATAGTGGTTATTTGTGACCACGTAGGTATCGTGCGCGTCTTCCGCGATCTGCTTCGCTCGGGCGACCCAGGGATCGAGCTCATCGGGGGAGTAGAGATGGTCGTATCTCTCGCGCACGTCGGCGTCCTTCGAAAACCAGTTCTGGTAATTCCGGCCGTGGAGCCGAACGTAACCGATGCCGGATGTGAGATGCGCGGCAGGCTTCACAGAGCGGTGGAATAAGGGCTGATCGATATTACAGATGCCCATGCCGCGCTCGCTGAGCAGGTCGAGAACATGGTCGTCGAGCCAACTTGCGTGGCGGACTTCCACAACCAGCGGATACTCAGAAAAGCGCCGCTGCAAGCTAATTAGATAGGCACGGTTCTCGGGCGCGGATTTAAACGACCACGGAAACTGGATCAGCAATGCGCCGAGTCGCCCCGCCTCAACGATAGGCGCCAATCCGTCTTTGAACTCCTTTTCATCGTTGGACGCTGGAGCGCGCTCATGAGTGAATGCATGGAACAGCTTGGCGGAGAATTTAAACGAGCTGTTCGCGGCGACGCTCTCAACCCATTTCCGGGCGGCGCTTGGGCGCGGCGCGCCGTAGTAGGACGTATTGATTTCGATGGTGTCGAAGTATTCGGAGAGGTAGGCCAGCTCGTTGAATCCGCGCGGTTTAGGTTTAGGGTAAACAATACCCTCCCAATCCCGATACTTCCAGCCCGCGGGGCCAATGCGGATCATGCTTCACTTTGCCACGCATCGCGCCTGATAACCGAGAAATCCGGACTGATTGGAGGTTCGATTACGCTCAGTACGGAAGAACGCAGGCAAGTGCGCGCACGTCGCTATGCTTGAAGAGAGCGTATCTTGAGAGATTCTTCGTGGCGACGACCTCATCAACGAACGACAGGCAGATTTTCACAGCATCTGAGACATGCGCCGGAAACCGCGCGCTTTCTTCGTCGCGCAGCGCCGGCGTTTCTGCGCGCGATGTCGAAAGAGTATTCGCGAGAAGTTATGCCCGCGCCGTTTCGACCTCAGCCGAACAGCTGGCCTGATGTCGGCGTGCATGCAGCGTGGCTGGGACACAGCACGGTACTGCTTCACGTTGATGGCTTTACGGTGCTTACCGATCCTGTGTTCAGCATCCGCGTGGGGCTGGGGTTCGGCCCGCTGACGGTGGGCATCAAGCGACTAGTCGAGGTTGCGACGCCGCTGCGCGATCTGCCGGGAATCGACCTGGTGCTTCTGTCCCATGCGCACATGGACCACTTCGATCTGCCAAGCTTGCGGCAGTTGCAGGACCCGCAGACAACAGTTGTCACCGCTATGCGAACGTCGGATTTGGTTTCGCACAGGGGCTACCGAAAAGTACACGAGCTCCGCTGGCAGGAATCGATTCAGGTTGGGCCCGCTAAGGTGACGGCGTTCCCTGTTGCGCATTGGGGCGCACGGGTGCGGAGCGATGTATACCGGGGCTATAACGGTTATCTGATCGAGACCGAGCGTTACAGAATCGTGTTTGGCGGTGATACTGCGTACACCGATTCGTTCCGGCAGCTGAAATCGTTGAGGGCCGTCGATTTGGCGATTATGCCGATCGGTGCTTACGATCCGTGGATTCGCGTCCATTGCAATCCGGAGCAAGCGCTCGCAATGGCGAATGACGCTGGAGCAGAACGTATCCTGCCCGTCCATCACAAGACGTTCCAATTAGGCCACGAGCCACGCTCCGAGCCGATGGAGCGGCTTATGAAGGCTGCCGGCTCCTCGAGGGATCGCGTTTGTGTGCGTGAGATCGGCGAAGAGTTCCACTTGTGATTGACGCGTTTAGCCGCGTGTGGCCGGGCGCGCGAGAGCTTGCTGTATCGCTTTGGCAGCGAGCGGTTCCATCACGGCATAACCGGCATCGTTGGGGTGGAGACCATCGTAGGTGAGCTCTTTCTTGAACATTCCTTGCTCATCGAGCAACGCCGGATAATAGTCCAGATAAACAAACCCGTTTCGCGAACAGTAATCCTTCATCCAGGCGTTCAGTTGAACGATTTGCGCGGGAGGACGGCGCTGGGTCTGCGGGTGAATGTAATCGCAAACCGGAGTGACGGAAGACAAAACCACGCGGATGCCGTTCGCGCGCGCAAGCTGCGCCATGGAGCTGAGAAAACCTTCGATGTCGGTCAACGTTTCGGGTCCGGTGTTGCCGCCGATGTCGTTCGTCCCACCAAGAATGACGACCACCTTCGGATTCAGCGCGATGACGTCCTGGTGGAAGCGCACCAGCATCTGCGGAGTGGTTTGGCCACTGATCCCGCGATTGACGTACGGCTTGTCAGGAAAAAATTTTCCGTATCTCTTACCCCACCCGTCCGTGATGGAATCCCCCATGAACACGACGCGATTCTCACCGGGAGCGGGCGGTCCAAGTTGGGTGTCGAGATCGCGGTAACGCGCAAGGTTCGCCCAATCCTGCAGAATTTTTCGATCGCGCGCGAGCTCGGATTGCAGCTTTAGAACGTCGGACGCAAGAGGGGTGGCGTCCTGATGCAGCTGCTCCGGAGGCATGTGGTGCGGCTCCGGCGAAATTCGATCCGGTGCTTGGGCGAAGCCAGACAAACTGAACAGAACGGCTGCGGTGCAAATTTGGGCAAAAAATTTCGGGATCATCTCTAACCGAGATTACCTCTCGGAAGTCCTAGGCGAAAGATTGCGCTGAGTAGTGAGCAGGCTTGAGAGGGTAGCCGAGTACAGCAGAATGGCGTCTACGGAACGGTTTTCGTTAACCAGAGGCCGACAATGTTAACCATCGCAGATTCGGATAGTTACCGGCCCGGAAAGGATCACTATGCGTCAAAGGGATGTTTCGAAAATCCCTCTCGTTCTTCTTGCGGCTGTGCTGGGGAACGGCTCCTTCCTGTTTGGGCAGGGGCTACCAGTTCTACTGAATGCCGACCCAACAAAGGACACCTACGAACTGATTAGCGACGTCCTCGGTCCGACTCCCGACAATTCCGATTGCAGCCATCAGGATTTCGGAGAGCACATTACGCAAGCGTGGGACGACGATCTCGGCAAGTATGTATTTGTATTCAACATGCATATGGCGGCTGGCGCCACGGGCGTGACTGACCTCGACGTCTGTGACGGCCACGATTACGAAGACCGTCAGCGAGAAGAGATCAAAACAGAAAGGCCGAACAGCCCGGATTACCTGCTGGGCACAGCCGACTCGACCGTCACTTACACATGGCGTTTCAAGCTTCCAGACGGGTTTACGGTCTCGAAATACTTCACCCACATCCATCAGCTGAAGTCTCAGGGCGCCGATGACGGAGACACAGACCCGATCATCGCTTTGACGCCTGTGACCATAGGTTCCGGTTCCCACGCCGAAGACATGATGGTGCTCCAGTACTACGATGGGGCTTCTTCCAATGCCATCACGCTGGCAGAAATGCCGTTACAGTCGTTTGTCGGTAATTGGGTGTTGGTTCGAGAGCAGGTCACGTGGGGTGACTCAAATAATTTTCAGGGCCAATACGCGATCGTGATGACCGCGTCGGATGATACGCAACTTTGCTATTCCAATTACGTCGGGGGCCCGTGCTATGACGATACGCACAACTTGAATCTGTGGCGTGCGGGCGGGAATGTTGTGGTCAGGCCGAAATGGGGGTGTTACCGCAAAGTGAAGGACGATATGGGCGGCGACCTTGCGCTTCGAGATGAGCAAGTGTCGATGAGCGATTTTTGGCTGGCCAAATGGACGTGTGATTGTTGCGGCAACGCTCGGAATGCTGTCGCTCGCCCGGGCCGCGCAACGATTTCGACGGGATTTGCGCGTGCGCACCTTGGAGCGTTTGATGAACTGGGCGTTCTGCCGAGGACCGCAAATGCCAGGGCCTTCGGTGCGATTCACTGATTAAGCGGCGGCCGCAGCCGAGGTTTGCCCGCTTTGGGGATTAGGTGCGGCGGGAATGACTAAGCGCGATTCCAGGCAGACCTCGCGCCGGTTCGAGGGCGCACGTCATTCGATGCGTTCGAGTCTGACTTTTCGGCGAGCCTGCATGAAACAGCATGAAATTTGCTGCTTCGTCGAGCGAGGGTGAGGAGACCCGCGATGACATCTGAAGCAGCCGCGATGACCTCAGATGTGTCATTCCACATTCCCGGCCTTTTCCTTGTGATTCCTGGTATATTAAAGCAATTTAGCTGAAATCGAGTCGGAGGCATCTAATGGCTAAACTTGGCGGGAGCGACGATCGGGGCGATATCAGTACCCGTTCAAAATCCTTCCTCGATGTCTTGCTCGGCAGGGGCCATGCAACGGAACGGGCTTACCAGCCGCCTCGTAAGGAGCCACAGTCGCAGCCTGCTCCGACCATGAGGGAGGAGCGTGCCCATGAAGTCAAGTTTCTGTTCGTCGGCGCCGCGGAACAGAATGATCGACGCAAAACCCGTGACCGTGCCGCGAATCCAAGATCGATACAGGACTTCGTAGATGCAGCGCTCTTAGCGATAAGCGACTTCATTCGCGTGGTAGATGCATTCCCTCGTGCTTTCGAGCCTGAGGCTGCCGCTAAACTCGCGGATCTTCGCCGAGCAGTGAACGAAATAAATCGGGATTACATAAATCGAATCAACCGAAATCGACCCGGCGACGGCGGCAATTCAGGAGGAGGTCAAAATAACTTTGGTGGTGGAAACCAAGGCAGCGGGGGTGGACCTTTTGACCCTGGTCCTGGGGGTGAATCTGGACCGGATGACGATGATTGGGGCAAGTGGTTTGCAACCGCCATCCGCGCCATAGCAGTTGCATTACGGGATTGGGCGATCAGAATCCTCGACGCAATGGTAGGCCGGAAAGACGTGCAAGACGTTCGCGACGTGGCCGATCTCTGGCGACGCTTTTGGGACGATTTCACAATAGTCACATTGAAGGCGCTTTTGCTGATAATATTCGGTCGCGATCCCGGATTTTTCCCTGCTTAGTCGCGTGTTCGGCGCGAGTGGAACGCCCGCACCCTAAGCCGGCGTTTCGTGGCCTACTACGAAGTCGAGCGCCGCTTCACGTCGATATTGAGCCGCTTGATCTTTTGGTTCAGGGTTGAGAGCGGAATGCGGAGATCTTCCGCGGCATCGGTTTGGCTGTAGTTTGTTCGCTCGAGTGCTTCGATGATTTTGCGGCGCTCGAAGTCCGCCACAATTTCGAATAGGGAAGCATCGTCCGACAGCATGCCATTGTTATCCCGCGAGATCTTCATCCCGCTGGCTTGCTGGAGATGATCCGGGAGTACATGCGCGGGCACGGACGGACCTGTTGCCAGCACGACAGCACGCTCGACTACGTTTTCGAGCTCCCGCACATTGCCGGGCCAGTTGTGCTCCATCAGGATCTGCATTGCTTCGGGCTCGAACCGAAGCACCGAATAACGATCACTGTTCAGAAATTTTTCATTCTCGCGGCAGTATCGGGTAAAGAAATGCTCGACGAGTAGTGGAATATCTTCCCTGCGTTCACGCAGCGGAGGCAAATTCAGATTGATTACGTTGAGGCGATAGAAGAGATCTTCGCGAAACCGTCCTTCCTCGACCAGTTTTCGCAGATCCGCATTCGTAGCGGCGATCAATCGGACATCGACCTTGATGGTTTCGTTCGATCCAAGCGGCATGAATTCGCGGTCCTGCAGAACGCGGAGTAGCTTGACCTGAATATCGGGCGTAATGGTGCCGATCTCGTCAAAGAAGATCGTGCCCCGATTGGCAACCTCGAACAGACCTTTGCGATTTGCGACAGCGCTCGTAAACGAGCCTTTTACGTGGCCGAAGAGCGTCGATTCCAATAGCTCTGAGGAGAGCGAACCACTATTGACGGGGACGAACATCTGGTCCGCGCGCGCCGAATGGGCGTGAATGGCTTTCGCGATCAGCTCTTTTCCGGTGCCTGTCTCGCCGGTGATGAGAATGGTTGCGCGGCTGGGCGCTACCTGGGCGACTTGGTCCAACAATCGAACCATGCGATCGCTCTTGCCGACTATATTCGGGAAGGCGTAGCGCTGTTTGAGTGCGCGCTTGAGCTGAGTATTTTCCCGCTCGAGACGCCCTTTCGAGATCATGCGATCGATCTCGATCAGGAGCTTGTCGTTGTCCCAGGGCTTTGCAAAATAATCGTTCGCCCCGGATTTGAGCGCGCGCACGGCGACTTCGACGGAGCCGTACGCGGTCAACATAAACACAGGAGTGTCTTTGTCGCGCTCGCGGATATCGGCCAACACGTCCATGCCGGAGCGGTCCGGCATCATCAGATCGAGCAGCACCAGGTCGTAGCTGCCGGATTCGAACTTGTGTAAGCCGGTGGTCGCGTTCTCGGCGAGATCGACCGAGTAGTTTTCGGCGGTGAGCAGCAAATCGAGGCTCTCGCGAATATCGGCTTCGTCGTCGATAACGAGAATACGGCGGCGGTCGGGCGGGCTGACTCGATCGGTCGGGAGAGTCGGGCTTGTAAAAGGAATCGCGGTTGCGGTATCGGGCATGTAGGATGACGGAGTTTCGGGTGGGCTACTGACATTATCCGTTGTTTCGGCGGTGTCGTCGAAACGGGAGAAAATGTCATACGTGCCTGAGACGAGACGGAAGCGGAATGGAGTCGCGACGTTTACGGTTGTGAGCCTCGGCGCTATCGGCGCGCTCTTGCTGCTTCCTGGAATCGTGTGGATTGCGAGCTCCGGGGCGCGTCTGAATAATGTGGATGCGCGTGTTGCATTCGAACCTTTGGAACGAATTCAGCTCAACAGGATTGATCAGAGGCCGATTTCGGTACCGCTCACCATCCCAAACACGAGCCAATGGAAGCAGATTCGCAAAGTCTGGGGAGAGCCGGGGTTCGTCATCAGCGCGGTAGACGCGACTGGAGAGTTCGTTCGTTGCCTCCCGGAAATGCCCCTGCGCATCGAACTCATCGATGCAACGGGCAACACTATTCCCCTTCAGCCCGACAACGGAGCTTACGGCTACTCATGCCGCTGCCAATCGGGCAGTCTGCGGTTCAACGCTCGGCCGGGCAGCCAATTGACCTTGAAAGTAAGCGCGACAAGCCGGGGCACAGTTCTTCGCGGCGACCTTATTGTTGTCAGCGATTGGGTCAATACAAAAGACAAACTTGCAGGTCTGAACCTGGATAAATCTATCGAGACCGTCGTAACATGGCTGTCCATCCCTGGCTTTCTTTTTGTGGCATGCGGGGCGGGTGTCTTCATCGTGAACGGCATACGGCATTACGCGACGAAGTAGGCAATTATCCGCTTTTGGTGTCACAACTGGCGTTCGGCAGGCGTTTTACGTATGTCATGGGAAGGGTGCGGTGAATTATGGGGCGGTGCCGGGTGTGAGTCAGCCCATGTCCGTGACCGCGATGGCGGGGCTAGACAGCCAGTCCGATCGTGAATTCGAGACGATCTTCGCGGCGCATTACGAACGCGTTGTTTGCGTTGTGGCGCGTTTGGTGGGTGATCGTGTCCGAGCGGAAGACATCGCGAACGAAGTCTTCTGGAAGCTGTACC
>JAFAQG010000233.1 GCA_019246575.1 Acidobacteriaceae bacterium | reverse complement strand
TGTTCCACTGTCTCGACCTGCCGGGCGCGGATAACGGCCAGTTGTCATCGGAACAGTTTGACCAGCTCGTCAGGCAGTTCCGGCTGATCGATCTGGCACGGCGGCCGAGACAATTGTACGGCACAAATCCATCACAATCGCAGTATTCAGGGCCATTTGCATCGGCCCCGTAAATCGGGTACAGCACTCGTGTGCTGCTGAATGTATCGCTGTTTGCGAGGTTCTTCCGATGAGGTACCGTACCAGGGCTCGGCCGGAGCACATTCGGGATTACTGGGCACTGTTCGTGAACCGGCGTGCCTACACGATTCAATCCAAGCGGCCCGACGCCAACACGGGCCGCCATAACTACTTTCTGGCTAAGGAGTTCCTGCCGGATCAGGTACCGGGTCCGCCGCTCGGACCTCCGAAGCCGCTCGATGAGGCGACCATCCGGGCTCACCTCGAAGCACGGTTGACCATTGGCCTGTACGCGATCAATCCGGAGACGCAGCGATGTAAGTGGGTTGCGATCGATGCGGATTACGACCGCGCTCTGTATGACTTGTGCGCGCTGCAATACGAGCTCACAAAGAAGGGCATTGATATCGCGGTCGAGCAGAGCCGCCGCGGCGGGCATCTCTGGATCTTTTTCGACCAGCCCTGTCTTTCACTCGAATGCCGTGCATTCATCTCGCACATCGCGTCGCAACTGAACGTGCCGATCAAAGGCGCGCGAAAGGAGGCCGGCGACACGCAGGTGGATGGCATCGAGATCTTTCCCAAGCAGGACATGGTTGAGCCCGGGCAGATGGGAAACGGTCTGCGAGGACCTCTCGGCGTGCACCAGGCAACGGGTCTTCGCTACTATTTTTACGGCGCCGACGATTTTAGCCTCGATGCTCAGATTGCTTATTTAACTCAGCGGCGCCGGCTCACCGAGGCACAACTGCGCGCCTTCCTCGATGAGTTGCCCGCGCCGGAGCCCATACCAACAGCGCCGATTAGTATGTACCGGCCTTCGCGCTTCGAGGACCGGCCGCAGTTTTCGATTCTCGAACATGTCGAAGTCAACTCGCGGCGGATTGCAAGCGGCAATTATGTGACCGCTTGCCCTTCCTGCCGCGAACACGGTAAAGACAAGCACGGGGACAATCTGCACATCAAGGTGTCGGATCCACGCTTTTACCAGTGCCGGGCCGGTTGCGACAAGTACGCGATCCGCGCCGCGCTCGGCTGTCCCATTCCGGTCGTTGCAGGGGGTACGCGCTAATGCAGACCGAGACCGAGCGTCAGTATTATCCGGAGAACTGGAAGCCACTCGAGCGGTGGCTTTCGCTCGCACTCTGCCGAAGGATGTTTTCCTGGATGTGGAACGAGCACGGGTACGAATGCTATCGCGGCCGGGATTCGGGCGAACTCCTTCATCTGGATGCGCTGGGGCAATGCTGGGACGTGACAGAGATCGGTGTGATGCCGGCGGATTTCGCGCAGCATTTCGAGCGTTGTACCGGGACTGCCTACACGGATGACTTTACCGAGGCAGCGCAGCACGGCGTCGCTTTGGAATTCGAAGAGGACGAGGATGACGATGACGATGAGGACTACTTGCCGGCAGTGCATCCACCCAACGGGGAGTCATTGAGCCGCCTCGTTCAGCACTGGGCACTGGCGCATAACGTGGACCCGGTCAAAGTGGAGCCGCTCTTGTCGGAACTGATGATGTACAAAAATGGCCTGCTTGCAGAACAGGAGGAACAATGCCGAACGTTTTTGAAAACGACCCAATGTTGGCTCAAATAGCCGCAAACGGCCGGCCGCTTCGAGCGGAGAAAGACCCCGCTAAAGCGACGAACGGCGCCGCTCGCGGACACCGGCAGGTTCTCGATGATCGCGGCGTGTCCCTACCCGAAGAGTACCGGCAGGAGTTACGGCGCCTCCGCATCACGGCCTGGCGTGCGATGAGCATTGCTCCGAGCAGCCACGGTCCCGTTGTGCGAGGCACCGAATCGGGTGGCGCGGTGGAACATATCGGTCATTACGTGACGTTTGCTGCCGAGGACGGTCAAGCACTCGAATGGCTGCACCCGCTGGATGCGATCGCACCCAATCAAACGCATGCAGTCGTGGTCGCGCCGACGCTTCTGCGCATCGAAGTGTTCCGGCTGCAGCGGAATTACGAAGTCGCGATGACCAAACATGCGACACAAACTGCCGATGGCAAGCCGAAGCTGGTGAGCAGCATGGCCTTTCGCGGCCATGGATTCCTGGGGCTGGAGCTCTGGAACAAAGAGAAAGCGTTTCGCGGCGCCGTGCTGCCCACATTCAGCACACGCGGCGGCGATGAGGTCCCGGTGCCCGAAGCTTATCAGGTCGCATTGAAGGCTGCCGTTGAAGGCGTGTCGTGTTTGGGCTGCCGGCATTCGCACTACCTTCAGGCGCGCGTCAAACAACAACAACAAATCATCAGTGGTCACGGGGACTAGCTGATGTTCGGAATGTTTCGCGGCAGTCTGAAGAGTTTCGCCCTGCTCGCGGGCGCGGCGCTGTTTGTGGTGCTGCTGTTTCATGATGCGATTGCGCAGGCATTCCGCAATGATCCCGTTTTTCAGCAGAGCGGCCGCCTGGTCGAACAGGGACATCAACTACTGCGCCCTCCGATGATGCACTTTGCGCCCGGTGAGAATCTGGAGCGCTTCGATATCGAGCAGCTCCGGAAGACGCGCGTGCGGGTCGATATCAGCATGTACGCCTTCACGGATCGAGAATTGGCGCAGGTTCTCAAGGAGCTTGCGGCACACGGTCCGGTCATCCGGATCTACCGCGATCAGGAACAGTTCGACTCGGAACAGGCCCACTCCCATCGCGGTCACCCGAGCACCACCGATCTTCTCCGGGGTGTGGCTAACGTTCATATTCGCGTCAAAGGGGGTTTGGCGAAGGACCTGATGCACCAGAAAGATTATTGCGTCGACTGCGCGGATCATACGGGCACGCTGCGCGAAGGTAGCGCGAACTGGTCGATCGGATCGGAGCGCTTTCAGGATAATGCGTTGTGGTTTACGGCGGAGCCCAAAGAACTGGCGGCATTCGAACGCAAGTTTGACGAAATGTGGAACCGGCCCTCGAACCGGATCGTGCAATAGGAGGCTAATCGTGCGTATTGGAAAGCTTTTGATTGCTAGTCCGTTATTGGCCATCCCGCTGCTTGTTGTTCCGGCTGTTTGCTTATCACTGAATCGCTCCGCGTTTGTGTGGTCGGTCGTCGCGATCGGCATTACCGTCTGGAAGCTGCGGCGCGCGAGACGCATGCAAGTGGCGTCTGACAGCTCAACCAAGGCGGTAGTGCCTCGTCTGGCACTCGCCACGCTTTTGCTCCAGCTGCTTGCGTTTGTCTGGATTGGAGCCGTGTGGGGACTCGAGGGCCTCGCACAAGTGATCACTCAATCTCCTGCTGCCAGCCGCGTTGTGGGGTGGATTCAAGGCCAATGGTTCGCTGTATTGGCAGCCTGGTTGGTTCTGTTCGCTCTGGTCTGCGGTTTGTTTCGCCTCGCGCGGCCCGTCCTGGCTTGGCATCAGCGCGCGATCGCTGAGGCGGCCCACTGCTTATGAGAATCGCCGTTCGCATCCCGATGTTCGCGATTCACAAGAGCGGATGATTCAGGACGTCAACTCGGGCACATACATTTGCATGTGCGTTTGTTCAGGAGGATTACGTGAAAACTATCTGCATCAGTGCGTTCAGTGACCCGGAAGTTCGTGCGAATCGCGAAGCTTCCGAGATCGTTTCTGGCTGAGGCGCGACGCGCTCGCGGATCACTTCGCATAGCGGAAACTATGCCACGCCGGCAACTATTTGGACGCACGCCTCGATCAGATCTTGCAAGAACCGTCGATGACAGACGAGCCGCTCGGACCGATAGGAAAAGAAAGGAGGGCCGCAACTAATGGCGTCCCGGAGTGTAAATAAAGTATTTTTGATTGGGAATTTGGGACGTGATGCTGAGACGAGGTTTACGCCCTCAGGTGTCCCGTGTACTCGTTTCTCTGTTGCCACAACCCGTAGTTGGTAAGATCAGCAGAGCGACGAGTGGAAAGAAGAAACGAACTAGACGAACGTCACCGCCTGGCGCAAGGAGAATCTGGCCAATTACTTGACCAAAGGAAAGCAGGTCCACGTTGAAGGCCGGCTGCAATCGCGCAGCTATAACGACCAGGAGGGCAGAAAGGTGTATGTCACCGAGGTCATCGCCGAAGACATCATCCTGCTCGGCGGCCGCGACGACCAAGCGTCCGGTGCGCGGTCACAACGTACGGATGCGCGCCGAGCGACACAAGCAAGCGGCAACGGCCGTGGGCCTGCGACAGCGGCCGAGAACGATCAGTTCGACAATATGGGCATTACGGACGACGATGTGCCGTTCTGAACGGTTCGATTACCACTTAGTATCTTCCAGTGATATGTAGGAGAGTTCGTTCAGTATGGGCACTGTTACGACATCGATCGAGCGGCCGTTGACGGAACCGGAGCTAGCCGGCCTCGGTAAGCAACAAGCGCGTTTGCTGCAGGATATCGGCGAACTGCTCATGCAGAAAAAGGTTGCCATTGATGAGTTTAAGGCAGCAATCGGTGAAAAGCAGAAGCAGATCGAGGAGCTCTCCGCACGCATCAATCTTGGACTGGATCGCCAGGAAGTCGAGTGCGATGTACTGTTCGAAACACCCGAGAAAGGGCGGAAGAGTTTTGTTGCCGTTGCCACTGGCCAGATCATAAAGGTCGAAGACATGATATCTGCGGATTATCAGAGCCGGCTATTCGATCCGGACGAACGTCCCGAGAAGAAAACCGGATCCAGCAACGGCCTGCCGGAATAATCGTCGGGCAGTCTTGCCTCTTCCTACCTGATGACAGCATTCCGAGAACCGCCATGTGAACCTTAGATTGACACGCCGCTCGCACGCACGCTCTTTTGGGTCCCGCAAAGATACATCCATCTGTGACTGCCCGATTGAGATTCGCTCTGCGAAGCGCGGCGGAAGGCAGGAAATATGCATCATTTTGATGTTGTTCTCAAACTCCTGCTGCGCAATTCCTTCGCGCGCGTTGCGGGACGACCGGTGGCGAGATGGCTCGAAACGGAACTACCCAAAGTGCAAAAGCCAAGCATCGACATGCTCGGTGAAACCGCCGATGGCGAATTGATCCACATCGAACTTCAGAGCGGAAACGATGACGAAATGCCTTTCCGGATGCTCGAGTATCTTGGCCGGATCGGCAAACTGCATCACCGGATACCGAGGCAGGTTCTGCTCTATGCCGGCCGCGAAACGCTACGCATGCCAAGCGAAATCACCTGGCCGGACGGCTCCCATCGCTATCAACTGATCGACATGCGCGATGTGGACAGCGAGCCGCTGCTCGCCAGCGCGGAACCGAGCGATAATGTAATAGCGATACTCGCCCGGCTGAAGGACAGCTACGCCGCCGTCCGGCGGATTTTGGAGAACCTCTCGAAATTGCCCGGGGAGAAAGCAAGCGAGTACTTTCAGGCGCTGCTGATTATCGCGGGCTTGCGAGGATTGGAAGAGGCCGTTCAGCAGGAGGCACAAAGAATGTTCACGATCGATCTTTCCGAAAACAAAGTGCTGGGGCCGGTGTATCTGCAGGGTCAGCTAGGGTTGCTGCGGCAACAGATCGAGCGAAAATTCGGCACGCTCCCCGAGTGGGTCGAGGACAAGCTCTCCCAATTGTCTGCCGAGGAAGTCAAAGCGGCAGGGTTCCGCGTACTCGAAGCAGCCAGCCTTGAGGATCTCTTTCGCTAAATAAGTTCGGGCGTTCCTACAACTCCTCCAACGACATTACCTCAACCGCTTCAGACCCCAACTCCAAGGGCGTCGGCGGCCTCCAGTTACGTACAAACTTGAACGAAGCTCCGTAGCCCAGAATTCGTTCGCAAATCAGTTTGGCATCCCACCATTGGGTGTCCGAGCCGCAACTCGTGATCTCGAAATTTTCACCCCAGTGATGATTCGCGATGATTAATGCCGCAGTGACCGCCACATCGTGGGGCTTGAATGCAGTCTTGCAAAGGCCGCGGTCGTACTGTTTGCCCAGCCAATGGTCATCGTGACAGCATTGGCCATCGCAGCGTCGCTTCGTGACCAATCCCAGAAAGGCGACCGCGAATAGCTTGCCATGGTCGGAATTGGCACCGCAAGCGTCCTCCGCTGGAAAAATTGACCACCGGGCCATCGACCTTTTGGTGCCCGCAGTGGCGGATGCCGTTGAACTGAATGTAGTCGTCCGTGATCTCCGGTAACCGGTGCCAAGGACGCCTGCTATGGGACAGCCGAGATCGGCCAGCGGGAGAATGAGCTTCTCGAAATCTGCCCGAATCAGCCGGAACGCCTCCGGAGCGCCTGGGCCTCACACGAGTGATAGTAGCCCATGGTCTGAAGCTTAGCTCAGCTCACCGGCCGATTCGTTTTGCCTTTGAGCAGATCCCGGCAGAGGCTCTGAATACATCACTTTTCACTCACGAGTGAAGAACCCATCGGGAGGTGTCAAAATGCCTGTTTGCCCAGCCCGCACCGAATGCGTGCAGTTCGATGAAATCGCTCACATCTACACGGTTGCCGGGATGCAGCGCCCGAGCGTGACTCAAATCCTGAAAGACGCGGGTCTGATCGACACAACCTGGTATACGGATGAGGCCCGCGAACGCGGCCGAGCGGTTCATCTCACCACGCAGTTCCTCGATGAGGATGATCTCGATTGGGACACCGTTCTGTCGCCGTACCGCGGCTACGTCGCGGCCTGGGAACGCTTCAAACAGGAATCGCATTTCAGCATCAGCCGCGATTCGGAAGGAAAGCTCCTGATTGAATACATCCTGTTCCAACCGGCCTCCGGTTACTGCGGCATGCTCGACCGCGTTGGCACCATCGGCATGACCGAATATCTGATCGACATCAAAACGGGCGATCCGCAGGACTGGCACGGCTATCAATTGGCTGCGTATTCGCAGTGTCTGCCGAATCCACACTCGCGTAAACGCATGACCGTTCACCTGCGCGCGAACGGTTCGTATTCGACTCGCGAGCATACAGTCGCTGGCTTTGCTTATGAGTGGCAGGTGTTCGCCGCCGCGGCCGTCGTCTGGCACGCAAAGCACAGAAGGAGAAATTCTCATGCCTACACCGGTTCCGCAGTTTCCGCAGCGTAATCTCTTTTCGAGCAGCTCGCCGCAACCCAGCGCACTCCAGATCATCCGGCGTGTCGCCGAGCGAGAGAGCGGTCTTGAGATCGGCGAGGAAGAGGAGACGACACAAGCGCCTCAAGCGGTCGAGGATTACTCGCTATGGGATGATGCGCGTTTCACGTTCCAACAACGCACCAGCGCCCTTGAGGAAC
>JAFAQG010000176.1 GCA_019246575.1 Acidobacteriaceae bacterium | reverse complement strand
TGTGGTAGTGCTCGGCTCCAGCCTTGCGCAAGCGCTCTTTCCGGCTGGCCACGCCGTGGGCAAAACGGTTCTTGCGGACGGATCCGAGTACACTATCCTCGGCGTATTCGCACCTGCTAAGGGCAGCTTCCTGGGCGAGAATCCGATGGATCACGAATTCGTGATCCCGTTTGAAACCGCGCGGCTGCGCTACCCGGAGTCAGATTCGTATTTTGTTACCGCCAATGCGCGTCCCGGCATGCGAGACGACGCGGTCGAGGAACTCAAAGATCGACTTCGGAAAATCCGTCACGTACCGGCCGGCCATCAAGACGACTTCACAATATCAACGCCGGATTCCGTCATCAAGAACTTCAGTCAGATCACGGGAATGATCGTACTCGTATCTGTCGCAATCTCCGCGGTAGGTCTGCTGGTCGGTGGTATCGGCGTGATGAATATCATGCTGGTCAGCGTCACGGAACGCACGCGCGAGATTGGTGTCCGCAAGGCAATCGGGGCAAGGCGTCGCGACATCATCGCGCAGTTCCTCAGCGAAGCCGTAGCCCTGACAGGTGCAGGCGGGCTCGTCGGGATTGTCTTCTCGATCGCCGTAACGATGTTGGTGAGCGCTCTGTTCCCCACCCTGCCCTCACAGGTCCCGGCGTGGGCCGTGATCACCGGATTTACAGTGTCGGTGGGAGTGGGTGTGTTCTTCGGAGTATGGCCGGCGGTTCTGGCCTCGAAGCTGGATCCGGTTGAGGCTCTGCGTTACGAGTAGTATCGCCATGGCGACTGTTAGCCGTGCTGATTCCGCTGTTGCTCCAGCTTTTGGATACGGCTTTCGTGGCTGGCGGCCAATTCGATGAGGTGATCCAGCTTCTGATCGATCAGCTGGAATTTGCTATCAATCTTGTGGTCGAGTAGGTTGAACTTGCTGTCGATCTTCACATCGAGCAAATTGAATTTATCTTCGATGTGGCGATTCACATCATTAAAGCGGTTGCTCATTGTGTCGCGCAAGTCGGTGATTCGCGAGTTGTTGTACAGAATGGAGCCGATCGCGGCTACGAACACAATCGCGATGGCAATGATTTGCGAGTCGTTCATTCGCCGTTCCCTTTTAGCTTAGCGCTAAGTATCATCCAGTCACTCGGAAACCGCCTTACTTTCAATCAACTGCCGAATGTCAGCCAGGAACGCATCCACGCTCTTCGCGCCCTGATCGCCATGCTTGCGATTTCGAACGGACACTTGCCCCGACTCCGCCTCGCGAGCCCCGACCACCAGCATGTAAGGGATCTTCTGTAACTGAGCCTCGCGAATCTTGAAGTTGACTTTCTCACTCCGCGTGTCGACTTCCGTCCGCACTCCCGCCGCTTCGAGCTTAGTCTTCACCTGGTTGGCGTACTCGTTCTGCTTATCCGTAATCGGCAGCACGATCGCCTGCACCGGCGCAAGCCACACCGGAAATGCGCCCGCATAGTGCTCGATGAGAATGCCGAAGAATCGCTCAATCGAGCCATAAAGGGCGCGATGGACCATCAACGGCTGGTGCGACTTACCATCCTCGGCAATGTATTCGAGCCCGAACCGGCGGGGCAGGGTGAAATCAAATTGCACGGTCGAAAGCTGCCATAAACGCCCGATCGCATCGACCAGCTTGACGTCGATCTTTGGACCATAGAAGGCCGCTTCATCGGGCGATATCTTCACCTTCAGGCTCAGGCGCTCGGTCGCGCGCTTCAGCGCCTTTTCCGCAAGCTCCCACTGGTCCGCCGAGCCGTCGTATTTCCCGCTCGCTCCGCCGTCCCAGGTCGAGAGTTCGGCCTCGTAGCTTGTGAAGCCGTAGGTCTCGAGCGTGTCGATGGCGAACTGCAGACAGTTCACGACCTCGTCTTCAATCTGCTCCGGTGTGCAGAAGATATGCGCATCGTCCTGCGTGAAGCCGCGTACTCGCAGCAGTCCGTGCATCACGCCCGAACGTTCATAACGATAGACGGTGCCAAGCTCACCCAATCGCACTGGCAGGTCGCGATAACTGCGCAGACGATCACGATAAATCAGGATGTGAAAAGGACAGTTCATCGGCTTGAGCTGGTATTCGGCGTCTTCCAGCTCCATCCGCTTGAACATGTTTTCGGAATAAAAGTTGTAATGCCCGGAAGTCTTCCAGAGGTCGCTGCGTGCTACGTGCGGCGTGTACACGAGTGAGTAGCCGCGCTTCACATACTGCTCGCGCATCCAATCTTCGAGCAGCTTGCGTATAGTGCCGCCCTTCGGA
>JAFAQG010000037.1 GCA_019246575.1 Acidobacteriaceae bacterium | reverse complement strand
TCTGGGATCTGCGCCAGACCTATCGCGGATTGCGCGACGGCATCGATGGGCTGCAGCTGCGGAGAGCATCAACGGGTGCGGCGTTCGCGATTGGGCTCACTCCGAAGCTGCAGTGGACACTCGGCGGCGCTATCTCGTATCGCGATTACGCAGGAGCTCCGCGCAGCACCTTTTTCTCGAATGGCTGGTTGGCCGAACTGGACAACCGATTCGACTATTTACTCGAGTCGTGGCCAGACCGGCGGCTTCGAGTCGGCGGTTTTGCGTCGCTGCGCGCCGGTCACATATTCACAATGACTCCGTCGCGGCTGGTTGCAAGTGACGCAGGACTCCACAGCACGTGGTTCCCCCAGGCGAAAGACGACAAGTACCGCGTTTTTCTACGTGCGCGAACCGGCAAGATGTTCGGCAATGCGCCGCTGGATGAGCTCTACATGTTGGGGATGGAGCGCGATAACGGGCGCGATTTCTGGTTGCGCGGGATTGTGGGAACCGCGAACGGACGCAAGGGGAACGCGCCGCTCGGCCGCGAATACGTAATCGCGCAAGGCGATCTTGAACGCCGAATGTTTGAGTTTCCGTTTATTCGGGCGGCCGCAGGACCTTTCTTTGACGCCGGGCGTGTCACCGACCCTTCGGGGTTGTTTGGGTCTCGTGGAATGCTGTATGCGAGTGGGGTACAGGCGGAATTACGAACGCTCGGCGCTGTCGAGCTGACGTTCGTATACGGCCGCGACCTGGCGGCTGGCCGTGGTGTGTTCTATACGGCTGTTGGAAGGCGCGGAGCTAGGCGACTACAGTCACAACAATGATGATGACGACAATGAGGCCGATCAAGGCCAGAATGCCGACGATAAGGCCGCCTTGCACGTCTTTTTCGGAAGCGCGAGCGCGGTCGGCTAACCGGGCAAGCTCATCATTGCTGAGCGTCGCAACTGCCTGGCGCATTTGATCCTGGCTGACGTTTGACCGTTCGAGAGCCTGCGCGGCGGCAGGATAGGAGAGGACTCGCTCTATATCGCCGATATCTTTGGCCCTGCGCTCGCTCGCAACCCGGGCGTTTTGGTGCAACTCATCGAGTGCTACGACGTGATCCTCGGCTCGCGCAACCTGTGGTGTGGCAAACGCCGAAGCCAGCGCAAACGGGATCAATACAGCGGACCACAGCCTTGATTTCACGCTCATTGCCCTCCCAAACGTTCGATCTGGAATTGCTTCGTGAGATGGATGACCGGCGCGCTTGGAACGTTACGAGCCAGACGTTTATCCAATCAGCCGAATCTCGCCAACTCCGCCATGTACCTGCACGCGTACATTCACCTTCGCGTTTTCGTACAGGTTGTTCTCGTAGTGATCGCCCCGTTTTTCGAGCCCGGTCACGTCAATGCTTCCAAGTCCACCGTGCGCATCGGCGCGGACCCCAACACCTTCCGGCAAGTGAACTATTGCCTGGCCCACACCGCCTTCAATGGTCACGTCGTAATCGCGCGACGGCCGGCCGCGCAGATCCAAATCAACCTGTCCAGCGCCCATGTGAACGTTCAAGGTTCGTAGATCGACGCTGCCCAGATTAAGTTTGGCTTCGCCAGCGCCACAGTTTAATGCGAGATCGAGCAGGGGCGTATTGCTTACGCTCAGATTCCAGGTGTTTCTGGCCTGGCCGTGTAATCCGCTATGGTTTTCTTGTCGGATTGTGACGGTAGCATGTGAGCCGTTGACCGACGAGTGCACGACGGGTTTGAGACCGGGGACGTTGTACTCGAAATTACCTTCGACCAATTGAGTTGCGCCGCCTGCCAGATTCAGCTCACCCGCGCCGATATCGAGTTCGACGTTGGCGCGTTCCGCACCGTTAAGAGCTACGCTCACGGACTCGTGCTGTAGCGGCCCCGGGGCCGAACGCTCGTAACCACAGCCCGCTAGAATGAGTACCGGAAGCGCCAGGGGTAACAGCTTCGACTTGAGCATTCTCACAGCATAAATTACGAGAAAACCAGGACAGTTGTTCTATCCGGACATGCTGTAGCGTCAGTCGGTTGAAGGGATCTGCTGTATCGGGAACATGGGTGAGCCACAACACTCGATGAGGTCAACGCGGTGCGTGATCACGGCGGAACTCAATCGCCGCCCATCGCGGGATGCCGATTACGCGGCGGAGAACCGGGCGCTCACCGTTCTGACGAAGCAGATGGCCCAAGACCCGGGTGGCGTTCTTCAGAAACTCGCGGAACTGGTCGTGGAGCTTTGTCGCGCCGATTCGTCCGCCGTCAGCATTCTGGAACCGGGACCAGAGAACGCAGTGTTTCGCTGGCACGCGGCAGCAGGAGCTTTCAAATCGAACGTGAACCGCACCATGCCGCGTGACGGCAGCCCGTGCGGGACGGCGGTTTCACGCGATGACATTCTGCTCTTCAAGGAGCCCGAACGATGCTTCCCGGCATTGCGCGTTTTCGAACCGCGTATCTACGAAAATCTACTTGCGCCCTGGCACGTCAACGGCGAGGCTGTGGGAACGGTATGGGCGATTCGACACACGCCGGAGCACAGTTTCGATGCAGAGGATGCGCGGCTGTTGCAAAGCGTGTCGCCATTCGCCGCAGCGGCGTATCAAATCACCTCAGCACTCGAGCAGGCGAAGACCTCCGGAAAAGAGTTGGAGCAGGGGGTTGCACATCGGACTCGGGCGCTCTCGGAGGCGCTCGAAAATCTGCGAGCGAGCGAAGAGCGCTACAGGCTTATCGTCGAGAACGCGCTCGATTACGCGATTCTAACCGTAGATGTGGAGGGCCGAATCGCCAATTGGTCGCCGGGAGCGGCGGCAGTGTTCGGCTGGACGGCGGCGGAGATCATCGGCAAACCGAATTCGATTTTGTTCGTTGCGGAAGATCGCGCCAGGGGCGTCGCGGCCCAGGAGTACGCCCAGGCTCGCGATACCGGGATGGCGCCCGATGTCAGGTGGCACGTGCGCAAAGACGGCAGTCCCGTATTCATTGAGGGGACGGCCCGGGCGCTGTGGGACGACAACGGAGAGTTCCGCGGATTGTTCAAGATCGGGAGAGACGCCACTGAGCGAAAGCGCGCGGAACAAGAACTCCGCGACAGTGAGGAGCGCTTCAGGCTCTTTGTCGAGAACGTTCGGGAATACGCGTTAGTGCAAACCGATCCCGAGGGCAAGGTTACAAGCTGGAATCCCGGCGCCGAGCGCCTGTTCGGGTACACAAGCCCAGAGATGCTGGGCCGCAATTTCTCGCA
>JAFAQG010000650.1 GCA_019246575.1 Acidobacteriaceae bacterium | reverse complement strand
GTCGATTAAATAAGTCATAGCTGCGGCGACTCCACCATTTCGATGAGGTACGCCGGCCAGCTCTAATCCCATCTCTACGCCTGCCAAGGTGCCGCAAAGCATGAGTTCATTGAAATCGCCCAAGTGGCCAATGCGGAATACCGTTCCCGCAAGCTTTCCGAGACCGGCGCCCAGGGACATATTCAATGTGTCGAGTATAAGAGCGCGTAGCTTCACTTCATCTTGACCCGCGGGCATCATGACCGTGGTCACGGTATTGCTGTATTCAACCGGGTTCTTAGCCAAAATATCGAGACCCCATGCAGACACTGCGCGGCGAGTCGCTTCGGCGTGACGTCTGTGCCGCGCAAATACGTTTTGAAGACCTTCTTCGAACAGCATCGCCGTAGCTTCGCGCAGCCCATAGAGCATGTTGGTAGCCGGCGTATATGGAAAGAAACCCTCGTCGTTCTTTTCCAGCATGGCGTCCCAGGACCAGTAACTTCTGGATAGCCTCGCTGTTCGGCTTGCTTCAATGGCTTTGCAACTGAGCGCGTTGAAACTTAGTCCCGGCGGTAACATCAAGCCTTTCTGGGAACCAGAAATGGAAACATCGACACCCCACTGATCGTGGCGATAGTCGATGCAACCAAGAGATGAAACTGTATCTACCATCAACAGAGCAGGATGCCGGGCGGCATCGAGTACCCGGCGAACGGATTTGATATCGCTGGTAACTCCCGTTGAGGTCTCGTTATGGACAACCATGACGGCCTTGATATCGTGATTGGCATCTCCGGTGAGTTTGCGGCTGAGCGCGGAAACGTCCACACCGCTTCTCCAATCGCCCGGGACCAGATCGACCCGCAAGCCGATATTCTGAGCCATTTTGGCCCAGAGCCGCGCAAAATGCCCGATATCGAATGCAACTACTGTGTCCTCTGGGCTGAGTGTATTTGCGAGGGCGGCTTCCCACCCGCCTGTGCCCGAAGCGGGAAAGATGATAACGGGCCCCTTCGTTTGAAATACGGCCTGCATCTGCGCAATACAGTGCTTAACCAGTTCGGACGCGTCGCAACTCCGATGATCGATTGTGGGATTGTCGATGGCCCGCAATACACGATCCGGAACATTCGACGGACCGGGAATTTGAAGAAAATGTCTGCCGGGTTTATATGGCAACGATCGTCTCCGCGGAATGACGTGTCTATTCTGCGGGCACGCCGTGGTCAGGGACATCAGAACGCACCACAGAACCGGTGTCAACTGCGCAGATATGGATCAACACTGTTTTCCGCGAATTGCTCTTAAATCCCGACCATTGCCTTAGAGGCGGCATGAAAGCGCTGGAAAGTTTCGACGTCCTCCTTGCTACCGACTACAAACGGAGTCCGCTGATGGATGTCGGTCGGTTCAACTTCCAGGATGTTACGTTCCCCGTCCACCGCCATTCCGCCCGCCTGCTCGGCAATAAACGCCAGCGGATTGGCCTCATATAGAATGCGCAGTTTGCCCTGTGGGTGCGTCTTTGTCGGCGGATAGAGAAACACTCCGCCTTTGAGGAGAGTTCGGTGGAAGTCTGCGACCAGGGAGCCGATGTATCGTGAGGTGTATCTGCGCCCGCACTCTCCGTTCCTCAAAGTGCGAAGGTATTCCTGGTACGGTTGCGGGAAGCTCTCCGAATAGGCTTCATTCACGGAATAAATATTGCCCTTGGGCGGCATGCGCATGTTGTTATGGCTCAGCACGAATGCGCCGATCGCCGGGTCCAGCGTAAAACCGAAAACGCCGTGTCCCGTTGTGTAAACGAGAATCGTTGATGGACCATAGACTACATAGCCGGCCGCAAGTTGCCGCGAGCCGGCCTGAAGCACTGCACTCGTGACGTCGTTGCCGATAATAGGCGGCCGCCGCAGAATGGAAAATATTGTTCCGACATTCACATTCACGTCGATGTTGGAGGAGCCGTCCAGAGGGTCGAAGATGATAATGTACTCGCCGGTTTCCGGCGACCGGTCAAGCGTGACGGGTTCCTCGTTCTCTTCCGAGACCAGCACGGCAACGCTGTCGCGCGCGCCCAGGCAATGCAGCAGAGCTTGGTTCGCATATACGTCAAGCTTTTGCTGTGCTTCGCCCTGAACGTTAATTTCACCCGCCGGTCCAAGAACGTCGAGTAGTCCAGCCCGCCTGATTTTCGCCTCCGTCATCTTGGTCGCAAGAGTTATTCCCGAGAGAAGCCACGAAAACGTGCCGCGAGCTTCCGGGAAGTTCTTTTGCTGCATCAGGTTGATGTGTTGCTGGACGGTAGTAATCATGAGCTACACCGGTTTAAATAGGACTGCCGCAAGGCGATTGAACACAGCCCGCACCTTTAAGTTATACTCTTCCACTCAAATAAAGCGTCATACCGAATCGCAACATAGTTGCTGGTTCGCGAATACCGGCAGATGCTCGGCGTCGAGGCGGCGGGGATGTCAGCGTCTGCCTGCTTACAGGCGAAGGCTTTCAAGTATGCTTGCTATAAATAGCAGCGCATGGCCGAAAATCTGCCGCATCACACGCCTTCCCCGCAACCGATGGCGGCAACGGAATGGAAAGGCGGTGTCGCGGGCTCGCTGGGCCGGGTTTTCGCGGAAGACAATCTCAGGTACAGGACCTATCTCGGGCAGAACTGGATCGAGGTTCCTTCCTTACCCGAGCCGTTTATCGTCATCGATTACCTGAAACGGCAGTGCCAGTTCGACACGCTAACCGACATGACAGCCGTCGACCGTCCTTCGGAAGAAAAGCGGTTCGAGATCATTCACATTCTCTACAGCTTCCCGCGCAACGAGCGCGTCCGGGTGAAGAGTTGGGTCGCAGAGGGTCGCGATTATCCGAGCATCGTCCCGATCTTCCCGGGCGCCGATTGGCTCGAGCGAGAGATCTTCGACATGTTCGGCGTCCGCTTCGCCGGGCACCCAAATCTCAAGCGTATTCTTCTGCCGGAGGACTGGGCCGGCTTCCCGCTGCGAAGGGAAAAATCGATTACCGACATGGACAACGACTGGGTGCAGCGGAACCTCGGGATCGAAAGCGGACAGTCGTGACGCCCGGCGATCCTGTCGACGATCTGCTCGAGCCCCGGGAAGGCCATTATCTCGACACGAGTGAGCTGGTGCTCAACATGGGTCCTCAGCACCCGTCCACTCACGGTGTATTGCGAGTAGTTCTGAAGCTCGATGGCGAGCGGGTCCGCGACGTCGAATGCGTTATCGGGTATTTGCATCGAGGCGTCGAGAAGATTGCGGAAAATCGCACCTACGCGATGTTTGCTCCGTATGTGGATCGCATGGACTACATCGCCGCAGTCTCGAACGGGCTCGGGTACTGCCTGGCAATTGAAAAACTGTTGAGCGTCGAAGCGCCGCCTCGCGCGCAAGCCGTGCGCGTAATCCTGACGGAGCTGAATCGCATCGCCAGCCACCTCCTTTGGCTCGGCACGCACGCGCTCGATATTGGAGCCGTGTCTCCGCTGTTCTACACGTTTCGCGAGCGCGAAGAGATCTTGAAAATTTTCGAGGCGTACTGCGGCGCACGTCTAACCACGCATGCGTTTCGAATCGGCGGCCTTCAATATGAGCTTTACGACGGCTTCGAACAGCAGGTTCGAAGCTTCTGTGAGGAATTCAAACCACGATTGCAAGAGTATGATGATCTCTTAACAGGCAATCCCATTTGGACGGGCCGCCTTCGCGACGTGGGAATCCTGAGCACGGATGACTGCAAAGCCTACGGCGTAACGGGCCCACTGCTTCGTGCGAGCGGTCTGGCCTGGGACATACGCAAGGCGCAACCTTACTCCGGGTACGAGCGATACGATTTCGACATTCCCACTGGCCGGGAAGGGGACACTTTTGATCGCTACATAGTTCGGATGCAGGAGATGCGGGAATCGATGACGATTATCGAACAGGCGGTCGAGCGCATTCCGGGCGGACCAATTATGGCCAAGGTGCCGAAGGTCATCAAGCCTCCTCCCGGCGAAGCGTATGTCTCGATTGAGTCGCCGAAAGGTGAGCTCGGATACTATGTCGTGAGCGACGGATCGGCGTTCCCTTATCGCGTGCGCGTACGCCCCCCTTCCTTCATTAATCTCCAGTCGCTTCGTAAAATGGCAAAGGGGGCGCTGGTCGCCGATGTCGTCGCGATTATCGGCACCATCGATATCGTTTTGGGTGAAGTGGACCGTTAAGCGCCAGGATCTCCATTCGCTGCTGCTCCATACCTTTTGGATGCGATGTAATGGAAACGCACAACCTCCCCGTTTACGATAGGAATTAGGGGATTTCTCCACGCCCCCTTCCCTGCCCCGCCGACATTGTGAGTGCCGGGTCCGTTGCCATGTTGAAACGCTGGATTTTGTCGGTTTCGGAACTGCTGAAAGGCCTCGCGGTCACTTTCCGCCAACAACGCCCAGCGAACGTGTACACGGAGCAGTATCCGTTGACGCGCCCCCCTGTCGCCGAGCGATATCGTGGCGCTCCGCGCCTGAACATACATCCGGAAACCGGAGAAACGCTATGCATCGCTTGCGACCTGTGCGCGGTGGCGTGTCCTGAAAATCTAATCGTCGTCGGCTATGAGCGGGATCCGAAGACGAAGCATAAGGTTCTGACCACGTTCAGCTATGATCTTTCTCGCTGTATGTTCTGCGGTATGTGCGAGGATGCGTGCCCGGTGGACGCGATCGAGCTCACGCAGGATTTTGAGCTTGCGAGCTTCAGTCGCAAAGGCTTGATCTGGGACCGCCAGATGTTGGAACAAGGCCCCGTTCCCGAGGCGTTCAGGCGCTAACGGAAATGATCGCGGCCGTTTTGTTCTACATCTTTGCCGGGTTGACGCTCGGCGGCGCGGTTCTGACCATCACACGCCGCAACGCAGTCATGGCGGCCGTGTGGCTCACGGTATCTCTATTGGGCGTCGCAGGGCTCTTTCTGCTCGTCGGAGCTGAATTCCTCTTTGCTGTGCAGATCATCGTCTACATCGGTGGAGTGACTTTGCTGTTTCTGTTCGTAATTATGCTGGTTAATCTGGACGCG
>JAFAQG010000538.1 GCA_019246575.1 Acidobacteriaceae bacterium | reverse complement strand
CCGCCGAAAGACCAGACATCGCGTCCTCGAATTTGATCTCGAGATCGTAACGAATATCCTCGCCGCGTTGCACGCGGCCACGGCGCCCGCGTCCTCCGCCGAAAATGTCGCCGAACCCAAACAGATCGCCCAGAATGTCGCCGAAGTCCGCAAATACGCTCTCGTCGAATCCAGGTGTGCCGCCGCCATTTACGCCCTGATGGCCGTAGCGATCGTACATAGCCCGCTTTTGCGAATCGCTGAGCACCGCGTACGCTTCAGCCGCTTCCTTGAACCGCTCTTCCGCCTCTGGATTGTTCGGGTTGCGGTCGGGATGGTACTGCAAAGCCAGCTTGCGATACGAGCTCTTGAGAGTAGTCTCGTCGCAGTCGCGCGAGACCCCCAGCACCTCGTAGTAATCTCGTTTGGCGACGTTCATTTAGAGTTCGGTGTCCTGATTCTTTACGATCTTCGCTGATTCCTACCGCTTGGATGGATTTACTGCCACCTGCACCATGGCCGGCCGCAGTAGGCGTCCTTTGAAGTTGTATCCACGCTGATACTCCTTCAATATCGCCTGATCTGTTTGGTCTTCGCTGTCGACCATATCCACTGCGTGATGAATGTGCGGATCAAAAATCTGACCTTCCGTCGGAACCGGTTCGAGCCCAGCTTTCTTCAAAGCCTCAAAGAGCCGCTGATAAATCAGCTCCATGCCGCGCGCGTATTCTTTATCCGCGCTCTCAACCTTCAACGCCCGCTCGAAGTCGTCGATAATCGGCAGCAACGCCTTCACGCTTTCGATGCTGGCAAACTCGAATAGCTCCTTGCGCTCCTTCTCGGTCCGCTTGCGGAAGTTATCGAACTCGGCTCGGTTGCGTAACAGCAGCTCTTGCAACTCCTGTTTCTCTCTGGCCAACCGATCGCGCTCGCTGACAACGTCCTCTTTCTGTGTCTGATCTAGCTTGTTGCCTTCAGATGTTTCCACCGTCTGCTGGTCAGCTTCGGTAGCCACACCTGTATTGTTCGTCTCGTCTGTCATGGAAGTACCATATGCCGAAGAATTCGGCCCCGTGAAATTCCAGCGTAACAAAATAACCTGAACCTGTGAAGATGCTCGCAAACCTCTGTAAACATGAGAGTTCAGGACCCGATGCTATACTGCCCGCAACATGCTTCGATTCATTTCGCTTCTTTCACTCCCGATGGTACTGTCGGCAGCGGGCCTGCCTCCCCTAGCCGGAGTCTGGAAAGCCGATCTTCAAAAAAGCACGTTCCAGGGGCCGCCGCCCTCTAACTATCTGATCCTCTTCGAACAGAACGGGAATGAGATTACCGAAACCGATCTGGTCGCGACCCCGCACGGCGACCGCCGCTCAAAAACGAAGTTCCCCATTGCGAGCGAACCCACCGTTACTTACTTCCATGGCGTGCCCACACGCATCACGACGGTGCTGAACGGAAATGCGCTCGACCTGAAAGCCGAAACCGCTGGCCGATCGGACGTGACCAAGCAGAATTTCAGCCTTTCCGCCGACGGAAGCGTCCTGACCATTACCAGCGACATGAGTGCCGAAGGTCATCAGATGCACAGCATCCTTGTCTTGAATAAGCAACCCGATTCGGCCAGCGCACCCCTTCGCGAACCAGAGAAGACCGCCGGAGACAACTTCAAGAATGTCAAAAGCGAATTGAAAACCCTGCCCGCCTCTCAGTTCATCGATACGATGCGCTATTTCTCATGGGCCCTGGGCAAGGATTGCGAGTTCTGCCACGTCCGCGGCAAATTCGATTCCGATGAAAAGGACGAGAAGAAAACCGCTCGCGCCATGATCCAGTTAGTCCACGACACCAACGCGCAGTTCTTCAAAGGCGAACCGGAAGTGAAGTGCTACACGTGCCACCAGTTCCATACGCATCCCTTACCGCGCGCGCTTGTATCGGGCGAGACAGTGGAACAACTCGAAAAGCAAATGGAACACGCGCACGAAGCAGAACCGAAGTCTGGAAAATAAGAGCGCGTCGGAAACCTCGACGTATACTGATTGGCGACTCGCCCGACGCGGCGGACACCTTCGCAATGAGCACGCCCGTTATCGAACGCTTGCGCACGAGCAATCTGTGGACCGTTGCCGGCGTTTTACCTCGCGCCTCGCGATCTCTGGCCACCCTGTGGTGGATCGTTCTCATCCTGCGCGGCCTGCTTCCCGCTGGGTTTGCGCTCGTAATGGGCTCGGTCGTCGCTGCCGTTCAACACCACGCCGATCCCACCCAACCGCT
>JAFAQG010000533.1 GCA_019246575.1 Acidobacteriaceae bacterium | reverse complement strand
TCGGGTCCGCCGAATCTTCTGTTGCAGCGTTGTGATTTGGCGTTCCCACGCCGTGGGCGATTGATCTGCACGGCCGCCATAACGAAGCGAGTCCGCGAGCGATCGTCCGCGCGCGTGCTCGAGGATATCGAAGGCCCGCGAGGTGTCGTTGAATTGCTCGACAGCGAGACGAAAATGCCCTGTGTACAGCCTGCTCATCGAGCCGATCAGCGATCTTTTCGTCTGCGAGCTCGGCATGTTTACGAGCATGCTCTCCACTAATTGGGTGGCTTGCCCGTAGATCTCGTCAGCTCGATCTGCCTGCCCCAGAGCTACGGCAATCTCTGCTTTTTTTGCCAAAAGCTCCGGCAGGTCGTATCCTTCTTCAGCTTCTCGTAATGCGGCGATTGCCTCGTCGGCTTCCGTGTCGGCACTCATCCAGTTTCCGCGTGTTTCGTAAACGTCGATAAGTCCGGAGCATGCGGGCGCAATCATCCGAGGCAGTGTCGCTTCACGCGCGGTCTTGGCAGCTTGCTGAAACGCAGCCTCCGCGGCATCGAGATCCCTGGCGTGGAGCGAGAGAAGTCCCGATTGGACGAGTAGCTCCGTCCGTGCGCCGAGCACCTGGTGTTCATCTGCGTATTGCAAAGCCTCAGCGATCAACGCCCGCGCTTCAGCATCCCGCTTTAGCATCGTCAGCGCTCGAACCTTGCCGATGGTGGGCACCAGCGGATAACCGCTCTCAGGGTTTTTCGTCACGGCGGCGATTGCCGATCCAAAGAACGGAAGCGCTTGTTCAGGTCGCCCGACAACTGTCATTCCGTTCGCGAGAAACGTTTTGAAGTACACTTCGGATCCGACATCGCCGAGCGCCTCCGCCGTTTTGATTGCGCCCAGTAAACGAGGCAGGGCCGTCGCATAATCGCCGTCCAGGCCTGCGAGTAGCGCCAATTCCCCGGCGCTTCGGTTGGCCCACTTCTTGTCGCCAATCGCATCCGCAAGCCGTGCGATTTCTTGCCAATCGCGGCGAGCCGCCGACGAGTTGAGATTCATGATGACAGTCGCTTTAAGGGCGAGCCCGCGGATTCTGACGGCCGGATCGGATTGCGCTACGGGACTTGCCAGTTCCGCGTCGATCGCCGCCAAATACTCGCTGTACGATCCGGTTTCGAGGTCTCTGTGAAGACGGCCGAATTTGGCGTAGAGCCTGTTGCGTTCGTCGCCTTTCGCCTGAAAGCCTGCTTCGGCCTCGGCGTACAGCGGTCGAGCGGCATCCCAATTCCCCGCTTCTGCATACCGTTCCGCGGCGGCTAAAGCTGTTTGGGGATCACGAACCGGTTGTGCCGCTATCAAACACATGGCCCAGATGAGGCCAGAAAAGAAAGATGTACAGAATACTCGAATCGCCATTGGGGGTCCTCCTGCGCACTTCAAATAATGGGTTTATGCAGGACGGACCGACACCGGACGTAAATGCCTCGGCTGCAGCGCGGTTCGGCTTTCCTGGTGAAGTCATGCGCAAAACGGTACATCATGCAAGCAGTCGATTTTACCTAACGCCCGCGCCGCGATTCGATCGCGGAGGGCGTCCGGCCCGAACGGCGTTTGTAGAGTGCAAACGCATATAAACTGAAGCGATGATCTGCGCCGTCACGCGGCGGTCCTTTATATGTGGAGGCGCGGCGATGCTTGGGTTCGGGGAAACCCGTGTGCCGGTGCGCGATGCTTTCGATCATCTGCTGCTTCGTGTTTCCGATCTCGACCACGGTATCGATTGGCTCGAAAGCCGCGCGGGCGTTCGGGGAGTTATGGGTGGCGTGCATCCCGGGCGAGAAACACGGAATGCGCTTGTTTCACTTGGCGGAGTCCACTATCTGGAAATCATTGCGCCAGATCCCGCCCAGACGGTAAAGGATCCGCAGTTTCAGCTCGGCACGGTGACTGAGCCGCGGCTGATCAACTTTGCGGTGAGGACGAACGACATTGCGACTACGGCGGCCTCTCTTTCGAAGAGGGCCGTGCACGTGATCGGCCCGAGAGATGGGTGCCGGACGACCGCTTCCGGACATTTGCTCTGATGGAGGATCCTTGGCGGGCGAGCAATTTCCACTCAGGCGAGATTGATCCCGCTTTGCGCGACACGGCAGCATCCGGTATACTCGTCAAGCAGCCGAGCAGCTGGAGAAGAAATTCTCGTGATCAAAGTGGTTGTGCCGTTGATCCGATGGTGCCTCGTTCTGTTGGTCCTGTTTGCGAATGCGGTCGGCGCCTCTGGACAGGCTTGCACTTCCAGTAATGGCTTCAGCCTCGGAGAACATCCACCAAAACCCTCTCTCGGCATTCACCTTTTCGAACTAAACGTGCGCCCTGAAT
>JAFAQG010000503.1 GCA_019246575.1 Acidobacteriaceae bacterium | reverse complement strand
AACGCGGCGTTAGCGACGAGGTTCGCCGCGCGATCCTGTCGCACGCGACTTACAGCGGCGTTCCTCGCCTTTCACTGCTCGAGAAAGCACTGTTTGCGTGCGACGAGCTATCGGGATTCCTAGCCGCCTGTGCTTATGTCAAGCCCGGCAAGAGTATCTATGAGGTTGACGTGCCTTCCGTCAAGCGCAAGCTGAAGGACAAGGCGTTTGCACGCAATGTAAGCCGCGAAGACATCGTCAAAGGCGCTCAGGAATTGGGCGTACCGCTCGACGAGCACATTTCGTTGTGCATCGAGGCGATGAAAGCGCGCGCACCGGAACTCGGTTTAGCGGGCACTGCGCAGGCTCAAAACGCTTGATGCCACCGTCCCTGGCGGGAATCAGTGATCGTGCCGTTCGCGTGCCATGCGAAGCCCTTCGATGTCCTGGTGCAGAGCATCCCGGCTGCTGGCCTGGAGCGTGTTATGGTCCAGGATATTCTTAAGATCGTCGATGCACTTGTCCAACTCGCCTTTATCGAAATGGCCTTTCGTCAGGTCCCGGTCGAAGGTTGACAAGCTACGTTGGGCATTGCGGTACCGCTCCCGTTCTTTATCACCGCCATGCTCCAGATCCGCTGCCGCGCGCAAATCGGACTGCGTGCGGTCGATTAAATCCCGTATGTGGTCGAAGTCTCTGTATTCCTGGAAATAGCCCGCCGGCGCAGCCGAAAGCGGCATAGCGGTCGTGCTCGCCTGCCCGAAACTTAGCGTAAGCAGTGCTACGGGCGCATAGAATGCCTTCATTTCGCCTCCTCGTAAACCTGCTTATGAGACGCCCGGCAGAGGAAAGTCTTGCTCCCGAAACACGGGGCAGACGGATTAATTTTCCATGAAGCGGTACGCGATTATGTGGCAGACGATGAGGTGCGCATCCTCTATCCGGCCCATATGGTGCACGGGCACCTGAATATTCAGTTGCGCAAGCTTCGCTAGCTTGCCGCCGTCTCGGCCCGTCAGCCCTATAGTTTTGCACCCGGCTCCATTCGCGTATTCGATGGCCCGGAGCACGTTTGGCGAGTTGCCCGATGCGCTGATTCCCATGACAAGATCCTGCGGTTGCGCAAAGTTCTTGAGCTGCTCTTCGAAAACACAGTCGTAGGACACGTCATTCGAATAAGCGGTTATGGTGGGAAGCGAATCGGTGAGCGCGAGTATTCGGAAACGCGTAGGCCGCTGAAAGCTGGCGCCCTTTACCATGTCGCACGCGAAGTGAGACGCGGTGGACGCGCTGCCGCCGTTGCCGCAAACGAAAACCTGGCGATTGCTATCACGGGTCTCCTCGAACCAGGCAATTGCCTGGTCGATTCGCGAAGTGTCCACCGACGAGAGTGCATCCACCAGCTGCGATCTGTATGTCTCTGCAAAACTCATAGCTGTTCCTTTGCCAGGGCAAGGGCCCCGTACAGCACGCTTTTGTTTCCCAGTTCTGCCGCTACAACATCCCTGCGCGCACGCGACCAGGCTGTAATCTGCCGTCCAAGTTCTTCCCTCAGCGGTCCGAATAAGCGCTCACCCGCCAAACTGATTCCGCCGCCTACTACGATCCGCGCCGGATTCAACAACATGATAGCCGCTTTGAGACCCCTCGCCAACAGCACGACGTAGCGCTTCATGAATTCGTCGCTTTGAAGGAGCTCCTTTGCACTCCGGCCATAATCGCGTTCCAGCCACAGTCCGCAGCAGAGCCGCTCAAAGCAGCCGTTCGAGCCGCACAGGCATTCGGGCCCGGACGGATCGATATTCAAGTGCCCGATCTCTCCGGCAAAGGAATCTGCGCCGCGATACACCCGCCCACCAATGATGATGCCGCCGCCGATACCGGTTGAGAGCGTGACGTACACCACCGGATCGTTGCTTTTCCCGGCCCCGTGGAAGTATTCGCCGAGCGCGCCGACATTAGCGTCGTTGTCCATCACAACAGGCGTTTGAACGGTCTCGCGGACTCTCGAAATGAGCGGGTACTGCGCCCAGCCGAAAACGTGTGTGGAAAGCGTCACCGTCTGCGACGGGAAGTCCACCGGACCACCGAACCCGATGCCACACCGCTCCGCTGTCCAACCCTGAGTGTCTCGCCAGTGGCGGTATATGTGCTCGATCTGATCGACCATCCAGGCCGGGCCTTGCTCCCGGTCGGTCGATCTGGTTTGGTGAAGGATCAGCTTCTCGCGTTCGAAGGCAGCGAGGGAAAATTTCGTCCCACCGATGTCAATCGCGAGCGTATTCAGATGAGTGAGGCTCCGGAGTAAGCGATTTGAATGCGGCGTCGATTACTTCGATCCCTTCATGCTCGACTGGGCGGATTTCGCCATCTGTAGA
>JAFAQG010000483.1 GCA_019246575.1 Acidobacteriaceae bacterium | reverse complement strand
ACATTCCAACGCGAGACAAGCGCAGCAAGATCGGGCCGGTAGTTTAAATACCATTCCAGGCGCTGTTTAAACCCGGGCACACGGTCAAGCAATTTAGGCTCGAGCGTCTCGACCGCGAAGAGCGGAATCAGACCAACGATCGACCGTACTTTCAGCGGAATGCTTCGCCCATCCGGCAGATTCAGCACGTCGTAAAAGAAGCCGTCCTGCTCGCTCCAAAGCCCGATTCCACTCTCGCCGATGTTCGTCATCGCCTCTGCAATCGCGAGGAAGTGCTCAAAGAACTTAGTCGCGATGTCTTCGTAGACGTGATCATGTTGCGCGAGCTCGAGCGCGATACGCATGAGATTGAGACAGTACATCGCCATCCAACTCGTGGCATCGGCCTCGCTGATGTATCCGCCTCCAGGTACGGGCGCACTTCGGTTGAAGACGCCGATGTTATCGAGCCCGAGAAAACCGCCTTGGAAAATGTTCCGTCCCGCTGTGTCCTTGCGGTTTACCCACCAGGTGAAGTTGAGCATCAGCCTGTGAAACACACGCTCGAGAAAAGCAAGATCGCCTGGCTCGCCCGGATGCTCTCGGCGGCGCTGTTTGCGGTCCATCTGAAAAACGCGCCATGCCGCCCAGCCGTGAACCGGAGGATTGACATCTCCGAAATTCCATTCATAGGCCGGAAGCTGTCCGTTCGGATGCATGAACCGATCGCGGGTAATCAGGACCAATTGTTCTTTTGCGAAGGCGGGATCGACCAGAGCTAATGCAACGGTGTGGAACGCGAGATCCCACGCGGCGTACCAAGGGTACTCCCATTTATCCGGCATTGACATGACATCCGCGTTGTTGACATGTTTCCAGTCGGAGTTACGCCCGGATTTGCGGCTTTGTGGCGGGGGTGGTTGGCCGGGATCTCCTTCGAGCCATTGCCGGACATCGTAATAGTAGAACTGCTTGGTCCAGACCATGCCGGCAAGCGCCTGCCGTTGAACCCTGCGCTCGTCGTCTGAGGTCATATCTCGTTGCAGTTCGGCGAAGAACTCATCGGCTTCGGCGCGGCGTGCAGAGATAATGGGATCGAAGTTCTCGAACGCGTTCTCTGCGCCATTCCGGCACAGCCTCGCGCGGACGACCCTCTCGCTACCCGGCGCAACAGAAAGGATGTAATGCGCCGCGGCTTTCGTCCCTTGTCGTGAAGAGTTCACCGCGTCTGTACGCGCGTGAATGATTGCTTCGTGAAATGCGTCCTTATAGAAGCCGACGCCGCTAGCGTGACCATACAGCCGCTGTGTATTGGTCTCGTTTTCGGTAAACAGCAAGGATTCGGAGTTCTCGAGATAAAACCGGTAAACACCCAAGCTCTGATGAAATGCTTCGATTTGGTTTAGCGCGATGGCGTTCAGCTGCGGTTTTGTTTGATCGTAGCCCCAAGACCAGGTGTTTCGAAACCAGATCTGCGGGACCAAATGTAACAGCGATTTCTCAGGTCCACGATTGTGTATGGTGACCTGCATGAGAACATCATGTGGCGTTGCTTTGGCATACTCGACGAACACATCGAAATAACGACTTTGGTCGAACACGCCGGTATCGATCAGTTCGAACTCGGGATCGTCTCTTCCGCGTCGGCGATTTTCTTCCACAAGCCAGGAGTAAGGAAACTCCCGTTGCGGATACTTGTACAGCATCTTCAAATACGAGTGCGTGGGAGTGGCGTCGATGTAGTAATACATCTCCTTCACATCCTCGCCGTGGTTACCTTCGTGGTTCGTAAGACCGAAGAGGCGTTCCTTCAGAATGGGATCGCGGCCATTCCAAAGCGCAAGTGATAAGCACAGGCGCTGCTCAACATCGCAGAGGCCCGCGATGCCATCTTCGCCCCAGCGGTAGGCGCGGCTGCGCGCGTGGTCGTGCGGGAAGTACTCCCACGGTTCTTGGTCGGCGCTATAGTCCTCGCGAACCGTGCCCCACTGCCGTTCGGCAACATACGGCCCCCACAGCCGCCAATCGGCTGTGCCCTGCGTCATTTCTTTGATACGATCTGGCTCGTGATTCGGCAATAACTCGTTGACGCACGGCTTTCTGGCGGGTTACCCCACCAGGCGCGTATCTACGCTCAGCGGGCGTTTCGCCTCGTATGCCGCAATGGCGGGTTCCTGCTGCAGAATATAACCGAGCTCGTCGACGCCTTCAAGCATACAGTGTTTCGCAAACTGATCGATCGGGAATTGAATGGACGAACCGTCAGGTAATGTCAACGTTTGATTTGCGAGATCGACGGTGACGGTGTCAGCGGGATCCTTTGCCACGGCTGCGAATAGCGCCTGATGAGCTTCGCGTGGAACGACAATGGGCAAGAGCGAGTTTTTAAGAGCGTTGCCTCGGAAGATGTCGGCAAACGAGGTGCTAATCACCGCGCGGAAACCGTACTGGGTTAGCGCCCAGGGAGCATGCTCGCGCGAACTGCCG
>JAFAQG010000388.1 GCA_019246575.1 Acidobacteriaceae bacterium | reverse complement strand
AGCGATGGCGGCAAGACCCTGACGGAAATCCACGACTCGCATGCCGACCATCACGATCTTTGGATTGCCTCCGACCAACCCGCGAGGATGATCGTCGCGAATGACGGCGGCGCGAGTATCTCGACCAATAACGGCTCAACCTGGACGGCCGAAGAGTACCCGACCGGCCAGTTCTACCATGTTGCTGTAACCGCAGACACTCCGTACGACGTCTGCGGCGCGCAGCAGGACCAGAGCACCGCGTGCGTGCCGAGCAACGCTCGCGATTCGCTCCTTCCGCCAGGCAACTGGTTCTATTCGGCCGGGGGCGGCGAAGCCGGCTACATCGCGCCCGATCCAAAAAAGACAGGTGTCTTCTACGCCGGCGATCAGGCCGGAATCATCACGCGTCGCGATCGTGCGACGGGACAAACGCGCGATGTGCAGGTCAATCCGTGGATGTTCTCCGGTATGCCGGCGAAGGACCTGCCCGAGCGCTGGCAATGGGTGTTTCCGATCGTGTTTTCGCCCGTGGATACACAGACGCTCTACACGGCTTCGCAACATGTCTGGAAGACTACCAACGAAGGCCAGAGCTGGCGCCGAATCAGCCCGGATCTCACACGCGCGGACCCGGCCACACTGGGCGATTCAGGCGGCCCCATCACACATGATCAGAACGGCCCGGAGATTTACGGCACCGTCTTCAGTGTTGCGCCTTCGCGGCTCGAAGCGAACACCATCTGGGCCGGCTCCGACGACGGCTTGGTTCATATCACGCGCGACGGCGGGCAGCACTGGCAGGACATCACGCCGCCCGATCTGCCGAAATTCAGCCGCATAAGCTTGATCGAAGCATCGCCGCACCACGCGGGCACGGCATTTCTCGCTGCCAATCGTTACGAACTCGACGACCGCCGTCCTTATGTGTTCCGCACAGACGATTACGGCAAGACATGGACAAAAATCGTCGACGGAATTCCGCCGGGCGATTTCGCGCGCGCGATCCGGGAGGACCCCCAACGTGCAGGGCTTCTCTTTCTCGGAACGGAGCACGGCGTTTGTATCTCTTTCGACAACGGAGCACACTGGCAACCGTTGTCGCTCAACCTCCCCGACACGCAGGTTCCGGACCTGGTTATTCGAGATAACGACTTAGTCATTGCGACGCACGGGCGCTCGTTTTACGTCCTCGACGATATAGATGCACTACGGCAGCTCACTCCGGAGACATCCGCGCAGGAGGTCCACCTGTTCAAGCCGGCTGATGCGATTCGGTCCTTACAATCCGTGAATATCGATTACCTGCTGAAAGGGCCCGCCGCGAACGTCAGCATCGCGATAGTCGACGGAGCCGGTAAACTGGTTCGCCGTTTTAGCCGAGGGCAAAGCCAGGCAGAACCTCCCGCCACAGCCACGGAGGGAGGTTTCGGCAGTCCGGCAGCGCGCGCTCCGGCAGAGCCTCCGCGCTCGGCCGGCATGAACCGTTTCGTATGGGATTTGCGCTATGCGGGCGCGACTGCGTTTCCCGGCATGATCCTTCGCGGCGGCAATACGAACGGGCCAGTAGCCGTCCCTGGCAAGTACGAAGTGCAACTCACGGTAGACGCAAAAACCGAAACTCAGCCTTTCGTCCTTACGAAGGACCCGCGCCTGACAGATGTCACCGAAGCCGATCTTCGCGAACAGTTCGAACTCGCGATGCAGGTCCGCGATTCCTTCAGCCATGCAAATGAAATGGTAATTCGCATTCGCGAAATGAAGAAGCAAATTGCGGATCGCATCGCCAGGGCCGGATCTGCGAAGGCCGAGGTAGCGGGCGCGGCGCACACGGTCGAACTGGAGTTGAGCAATGTGGAATCGGAGCTGTATCAAGTCCGAAACCGCAGTCCGAGAGACACTCTGAATTACCCGATCAAGCTGAACAACCAATTCGCGGTACTCATGGGGGACATAGAAATGGGCGATGTGCGGCCGACAGATCAAATGTACACTGTGTTTCGCGAGCTATCCGTGTCGCTTGAAAAGCTCACCGAAACCCTCGCCGCCGTCGAGAAAGGCGGTCTGGCGCACTTGAACCGGATCTTGAGCGAGTCGCACCTGGATCCGATCCTTGTACAGAGCACGAAATAGGCAATCTCTTATGAACCCTACGACAAGCAGATTTTTCGTTGCCGCTCTTCTAATTGCCGCATCCGTAACTGCGGCGCCGGTGGGAGGAATCAACGGCTATGTGACCGATCCCTCCGGGGCTGCAGTGCCGGGGGCCACTGTCGTGCTCACCTCCGTCGAAACGAACGGACGCCTTGAAGAAACGACTGACTCGACTGGGTTCTTCCAATTTCCGCAGCTTCAGCCTGGAAATTATGAGATTGCGGCCGAAGCTTCCGGATTCAAAAAGGAGGTTGTGCGCGATTTAACGTTGTTGGTGGACCAGTTGCTGCCGGTGAATATCCGGCTCGATATAGGTCCAGTGGCCGAAACAGTGGAGGTGAAAAGCGCGGCGCTCATGATTCAAACCGAAAGGGCGTCGACTGGAGAAACCATTTCGCCGAAGCTGGTAGAGAGCCTGCCGCTGACCAATCGCCACTTTGACGATTTGGCCGTGCTCACGCCGGGTACCGCGCCCGCGGCTCCGGGCTCTCAGGCTGGCGGTTTCGCTCCGGCGGGAGCGCGCCCGGGCTCGACAAACGAGCTCATCGACGGCATCAATAACATCGACCGCCAGGTCGGTGGGCCCGTTAATACATACCGCATCGCCGATGCAGTCCAGGAGTTCAGCGTCACAACTACTGCTGCATCCGCTGAGTTTGGGCGCGAATCCGGAGGGCAGGTGAACATCGTTACCAAAAGCGGCACGAACCAGTTTCATGGCAGCGCCTTTTTTTTCTTGCGCAACGACGCCTTGCAGGCCCGCTCCTTTTTCACCAACAAACTGGGCGGCGTCAAGCCGATCCTTCGTCAGGATCAGTTCGGCGGAACAGTCGGCGGCCCGATCATCCGCGACAAAACGTTTTTCTTTTATAGCTGGGAGCACATGCATCTGAAGAACCCGGCTGCAGTCACGGCCATCGTGCCCACGCAGGCACAGCGCGACGCAGTTTTGGATCCGGTCGCGCGTAATCTGCTGCGCTTCTATCCGCTGCCCACCGTGCCCAGCGCTCCCGCAGGCACCACCAACTTTGTCGGCAATGCACTAAATAGCACGTTCGACGATACCCACCTCGCGCGCATCGATCACAACTTCAAAAGCGGCGACCGCCTCATGGGCCGCTACATGTGGTACGGCGGAACGGTAACCACGGGCGGCACTCTGCCGGCCACCGGAGGGAATGTCAATAAGCCCGGCAGCCAGAATCTCTCCATCTCTGAAACTCACCTGTTCTCTCCCTCGCTCATTTCGGAGGTGCGCATCGGTTTTTCACGTAACGTGATTGCGATGGAACCGCAAGACCGCGGCCTCAATGCCGCGCCGCTGTTCCCCGGCGTGCCCGGCGTGGTGGATACGACCGCAAGCGGCATCGATAATAGCGGTCTGCCGACCATCACCATCACTGGTGGTTATGCGCAGCTTGGTTCGGCGACGAACGTCCGCCAGGCACGAGTGGTGAATACCTACGACACCGCCATCAACGTCACAAAGATCGCCCCGTTCGGATGGTCGAAACACACGCTCAGAATCGGCTATGACGGGCGGCGCGAAGAGACCAAGCGGTTCATCAACGGAGGCGCACGAGGTTCCGTCGGTTTCACCAGCTGGGCCAATTTCGCCGGGAACTGTGCCACCTGCAACGGAACTGCGCTCCTGAATACATCCTCAATTCTGGTTGGCGACACACTTGGTTACTGGTATCGCTATCCTTTTGGGTTTTATCTTCAAGACGACATCAAAGTGACTCGTAACTTCACCGTGAACATCGGTGTGCGGTACGAAATTCCATCTGCAGTCGTCGAAAAAACCAATCGCGGTACGAATTTTTGGGACGGCATCGGCCCGGTGCTGATCGGCACGAATAAGATGCTGACGCTTGATCCCACGAAGAAGGGTTCGGCATCGCTCGGTTATACGACGGCCGCTGTGACGCTCCCACGAGCGGGAACCACGTCCGATTACAACAACGTCGCGCCTGTTTTCGGGTTTGCATACACGCCGCACTGGAGCGCTGGGCCTGGATTCGTGACCGACGGCAAAAGCGTGTTACGCGGCGGTTTCCGGATCAGTTACGACGAGACTTATAACAATGTGACCGTGAATCAGACGATTAATCCGCCGTGGAACTTCACGACCACCCAGACCGCCGGTGTGACGCAACCGGCCGCGGGTTATCGCTGGTCATCGGCCTTCGACCAAAACGTTCCGCTGGTGGTCAGGACTACTCAAGCGCCCGGTGCGCCTGCGGTGGGGCTGCTGGCTTTTAATGGCCTAAACAATCACGCTCCGACCGCCTACGCAGAGAACTGGAATCTCGGCGTGCAGCGTCAATTCGGACAGAATGCGTTTCTGGATGTCAGTTACCTCGGCTCAGCGGGTCACAAATTGGGCGGTTATGTCAATCCCAATCAGCCCGCCGTCATCATCGGCAACTCAGGGTTCCGGGGCGCGCAAGCTCCGAATCAGCAGATTTTCCCCTCTCCTCTGTGGGGGACCGTGAGATCGGCTTCGTTCGATGGAAATTCGATCTATGACGCTCTCGTCGTCTCCGGGAAATGGATGCACGGCGTCTCGAACGTGGGCGGATCCTATACCTGGAGCCATGGGCTTGACAACGTTTCTTCATACGCGGGCACGACGGGCGACACGTCTCAACCCGACAATCGCTTCCAAACCAGCCTGGAACGTTCAAATAGCAGCAACGATCAGCGCCACCGTTTCGTCGCTTATTACACTTACTTGCTTCCTCTCGGGCGCGGGCGTCGTTTCCTTGCGAATGCCCATGGAATAACTCAGCAGGCGCTTGGCGGATGGGAGCTTTCGGGTATAACGAACATTTTTACCGGTCAGCCGTTCACCGTCTACGCCAACAAACAGGTGGATTTCAGCGGGTTCAATACATTCCTGGACCGCCCGGATATCGCCGGCAGCGGGCCGCTGATCATCAATCGTGCGAATCCCGATAATTTCTTTGATCCGGCGTTTTTCGGGAAAGTCGCCGGAAATCCGCTTTGTCCAGGGTATAGCGCCGCCTCCAATGTCCGCGTGAACAGCGGCTGCGCGCCGGCCGGCCGCGTCGGCAGTTCCCCCCGGAACGGCTACTACGGG
>JAFAQG010000326.1 GCA_019246575.1 Acidobacteriaceae bacterium | reverse complement strand
GGATGCACGGAAGGCGGCGAGAAGCGCACCTGGTCAATGGCCACGGAACCGACTGCTCGCGGGCCGCAGCCCCAGCCGAAGACGCGCACGTAACGGTGACGTACTTCTCCGGGAGTGCCGCTCAACGCACTGAGCGTGCAATTAGCGACTACGGGTTTAGGGCCGAGGCGCGGCGGCAGAGAAAAGATCGTCTGCCGATGGCCGACGGTGCTGCCGTCCAGCAAATATTGGAAAGGATCCTGACCTTCGACGGAAACTGTGACCAGATAAATGCCGGGCTCGCGAAGCTCGTAATCGAGCACCATCGGCCAGCTGCCCTGAACGAAGCCCAGCACGGATAAGGAACTCATGCTGTAGAGCAGCGGACACTGCGGGCCATGATCGCTTACGGTCTTCTCTTGTTCGCGGCTCGAGGGCTGGCCGCATGGTCCAGGGAATGCGGCTATAGGGCCGCTCCATGGTGAAGGGCCGAGGAAAATTATCGGCGGATCGGGCTTGGTGTGATTGTGCGATGGCGGCTGCTGGGAAGGCGGGAAATCGGACGTGGGTGGTTGACGCGAATATGTGGGCGGCTGCTGTGCAGACTTGAGCGATTGCTGCGCCCCGAACTGAGCGAGACAAACGCCAAGAGCGGCCGTGATCAGCAGAACAGCATAGTATTTGGTCATCACGCATTCCTCGTCGAAAACCAGGGGTGATTAACGCAATTGGTATCACTATTGAGCTGCCGCGTCAACGAAACTGGCTTAACGATACGTTCTCCAGTTGCAATTCATCTGCCACGCCGCAGGCGTTTTCGCTCTTATCGTTGCGGCTCGGGCCCGGTTTCGGGAGACGACTTGCTCGATTCGAGCGCGGCGAGACGGCGCTCAAGAGCGCGGACGGTGCGCAGGATTTCCGGAAGGCGTGAGTAGGCGGCGGAGGCACGGAGCCACTCGCGGGAATCGAAAGCTGGCGATCCGCTGACGATCGCGTTTTCCGGGACGTCGTGACCGACACCCGCTTGTGCCCAGACGATCGCATTTTTGTGAATCGTCAGGTGACCAGAGGCGCCGGTCTGGCCGGCCATGATGACGTTTTCTTCGAGCACCGTGCTACCCGCGAGACCGGTTTGCGCGCAGATGATGTTGTCTTCGCCGACCACGCAGGCGTGGCCGATCTGGCAAAGGCTGTCGATCTTGGCGCCGCGCTTAACGCGCGTTTCGCCCAAGGTAGAGCGATCTACGGATGTGAGGGCTTGTATCTCGACATCGTCTTCGATGACCGTGACGCCGGACTGGACGATTTTGTGTTGCCGTCCATCGGCGCCTTTGGCGAAACCGAAGCCATCGCCTCCGATGACGACGCCGTTATGCAGCGTCACGCGATGACCGATGCGCGTGAACTCGCGGACGGAGACATGCGCGTGCGCGGTGAAATCGTCGCCAATGGTGCAGCCCTGGTAAACGACCGCGTGCGGATGAAGCACCGCGTTGGCGCCGATGGTGGTCTGCGGACCGATGACAGCGTAGGGCCCAATGGAGGCGTTTGGGCCGATGGAGGCGGTGGGATCGATACAAGCGGCAGGATGAATGCCGGGCGGCGGCTGGGGAGGTTGATAATAGAGCGCCAGCGTGCGAGCGAAATCGAGATATGGGTTGCGCGAAACCAACGTGGCGGCGGAGGTATCTTTCAACGGCTCGGCAGCGATCACGGCGGCGGCGCGGGTGGTCCGGATCCTGGGCGCATATTTTGTGTTGGCGAGAAAGGTGATGTGTCCCGGCAGCGCGTTTTCAAGGGTTGCGACGCCGGTAATTTCGAGATCTGCGTTACCCGATACTTCGCAGCCGAGCCGTTGGGCGAGTTCCCCGAGAGTCAATCTGAGGCTCATACAGAAAACTACGTTTCCGCGACGACTGGGTTGCGCAATTCGCCGATGGCGGGAATTTTGACAACAACCTGGTCGCCCGGCCGGAGAAAGCGCGGCGGCTTGCGGACAAAGCCTACGCCCGCAGGCGTTCCGGTGGAGACGACATCGCCGGGTTCGAGTGTGAAGACGCTCGAGAGGAAGGCGACCAGGTCGGGAATTCTGAAAATCAACTCGCGCGTGTTCGAATCCTGGAGCGTTTCGCCGTTGATTTCGATTCGGATATCGAGATCGTGAGGATCCGAGATGGCGTCGGCCGTTACGATCCAAGGTCCCATGGGTGCGAAAGTGTCAAAGGTCTTGCCCATGAGCCATTGCGATGTGGCGCGCTGATAATCGCGGGCGCTCACGTCGTTGACGATGGTATAGCCGAAGACGTGATCGGTCCATTGTTCGGCGGCGATGTGACGGCCACCGCGACCGATGACGAAAGCGAATTCGGCCTCATAGTCGGGCGATTTTGAAACTTTGGGTAAAACGATGTTTTCTCCCGGGCCGATGACGCATGTGGGGAACTTATTAAATATGGTGGGAACCTTGGGGATTTCGGCGCCGGTTTCTTTGGCGTGATCACGATAGTTCAGGCCGACGCAGATCAGCTTGCGCGGTCTAGGAATGGGCGCGAGCAGCTTGACATTTTTCAGACGGTGCATGGCCGGCTCGGGTACTTGAGTCACAAGCTTTTCGGCTTGGGCGCGGGCAGCGTCGCCTCCGGCAATGAAATCGAGCAGAGTGGAGAAGCCGAGCGAAGAGAGGTCGAGCACCGTGTCGTCGCCGGAGAGAACGCCGGGACGCGCCTGGCCAGCGAATTCGAACGTGACAAGCCGCATGCCTGTCATCTTAGACGCTGAGCGGTTCAATCGACGACGTTTTCCAACGTGCCGATGGCATCAATGGAAATGCGGATGCGATCGCCGGGCGCGAGCGTGAAGGAATCCGGAGGTATGATGCCGGTCCCGGTCAACAGAAAACAACCGTTGGGGAAAGAGTTCTCGCGGAAAAGATATTCGATCAAGGTTTCGGGCGTTCGCTTCATTTGATCGATGGTGATTTCATCGGCAAATGCGGTTTGCGCGTCGCGCAGAATCTCGAGACGAATGCGCGTTGCTTGGGGCAAGGACGCGTGAGAAACGAGAATGCCGGGGCCGAGCGCGCAGGAGCGATCGTAGACTTTGGCTTGGGGCAAGTAGAGCGGATTTTCGCCTTCAATATCGCGGGAGCTCATATCGTTGCCGATGGTGTAGCCGGTGAGTTTGCCGGAAGGCGAGAGCAGAAGCGCGAGCTCGGGCTCGGGAACGTTCCACTTCGAGTCCTTGCGGATGTGCACGGCAGCGTCGGGCGCGGCGACGCGATGAGGGGTGGACTTGAAGAACAGCTCGGGGCGCTCGGCGTGATAGACGCGGTCATAGAAACTGTCTCCGCCGGCTGTTTGCGATTCTTCCATCCGCGCGGTTCGGCTGCGGTAGTAGGTGACGCCTGCGGCCCAGACTTCTTGCGCGACAACGGGCGCAAGTAAGGCGCGCGGCGCTGGCGCAATTTCCAGATCGGGCAAGCGAGAGTCCAGGTATTCGGGCAGATCGTCGCGCGTCGTGAGAGCCTGCCAGTCTTCATCGGGGAGCCGATACCAAGTGCCGCTGTTTTCTACGAGATTTCCGGCGGCGGTGCGGAAGAGTTTTACGGACATGCGTTAAGAAGTGCGGGTGCGCGCGATCTCGGGAGCTTCTTCGACGGGGCGAGGAAGACCGCGCTCAGGCTCGAGATAGTAACGAGTCAGGCCCTCTTTGAGGATCTGGAGGGCGGCTTCGGGCGTGTCGGCAAAACGAAACAGGTTCAGGTCGGAGGGGGAGATGACGTCGTGCTTCACGAGCGCGTCGAAGTTGACGATCTCGTTCCAAAATTCAGAGCCGTAGAGCACGATCAAGATTTTGCTTTCGAGCTTCTTGGTTTGAGCGAGCGTAAGAATCTCACTGAGCTCGTCGAGAGTGCCGAAGCCGCCGGGAAATACGACTAGAGCTTTGGCAAGATACGCGAACCAGAACTTGCGCATGAAGAAGTAGTGAAATTCGAACGAGAGCTCGGGAGTGATGTAGGGGTTGGGCCGCTGCTCGAAGGGTAATCCGATGTTCAGGCCGACCGTTTTTCCGCCGGCGTCGCGGGCGCCACGATTCGCCGCTTCCATGATGCCGGGCCCTCCGCCGGAGCAGACGACAAAACGGTGGCGAGGATTTTCGCTGTTCGATCTTTCCTGAGAGATGGATTCCGCCCATTCGGTGACCATACGCGCGAGTTCGCGCGCCTCATTGTAATAGCGGCCGAGCGGGCCATGTTCGTCGATACGAGCGGAGCCGAAGAAGACGATCGTGTCCTGAATTTTTTCTTCCTGAAAGTGAGCGAGCGGCCAAAGATACTCGGAGAGAATGCGGAGCGGCCGGGAATCCGGGCTTTGGAGGAACGCTTCCTCGCGGTAGGCCACGGGGCGCCGGAGATCGGTATCAGCGGATGCGGCGCTTTCCTCTTCTTCAGAAGGCAAGTATCGATTGTCGCATCGAGACAGGCGTTCCGGGTTGCTAAAATTCGGGCGATGGCAGGACGCAACGTGTTCACGGTGCTCGAAGAAACCGCGCGTCAGCATGGCGACGCAGCCGCCTTGCATCAGCCTTCGGGAGATAAAGCAAAACGGGAATACCAGACCTATTCGTGGAACGATTGGATGCGCATTTCGCGAGAAATTGCGCTCGGATTGCACGCGCTCGGATTGCGCAAAGGCGAAGTCGCGGCGATTCTTTCGGAGACGACAGCGGAGTTTTATCTGGTGGATCTCGGAATCATGGGCGCGGGCGGAGTTGCCGCGGCACTCTACACCGCGTATCCCGTGGCAGACCTGGCGCGGAATATTCAGCAGACTGAGACAAGTTTCCTGTTTGTGGAAGACGCGAAGACGCTCGCCGCGCTTCGCGATGCTGTGGCGGAATGCAGCGGGCAGATGCCGGCGCATCTGATTGTCATGAGAGGCGACGCGCCAGATGCGATGTCGCTCGAGGAGTTGCGGCGCCTGCAGCGCGATGAGTCGGTGTTCGAGCGAATACAGGAGGATTTATCGCCCGAAGATTCCGCGATTCTGTACCTGACATCGGGCGCGACCGGAGAACCGAAGATGGGCGTGACGAGCCATGCGGCG
>JAFAQG010000197.1 GCA_019246575.1 Acidobacteriaceae bacterium | reverse complement strand
TTTTTGTGCAATGTCGCCGCGGCGCTTGGGCAACATCTTTTTGAGCACGTGCGTGACGGTTTTCAGAATAGACAGGCCCTTGATTCGCTGCGCACCCCACTCCGCACTGATCTCTTTGCAATCGATGCCCCAGACCTTCTCCGTGTAGGACTTGAAAAATGTCAGATAAAGCTCTCGACCGAAGCGATTGATAAAGAATTCCTCGAGATTCTTCTCATCTTTGATGGGAAACATCACGGCATGGAGGTAACTGAGGCCAATGCGCATCGTCTTGAGAAGACCGAGCTTACGCAGCGTGTCGCCGCTCAGCGTAATGGGATAGGAAAAGAACTGGCGCATGAAATAGATGCGCGATTTGCGGTTGCGCACGAGCATTACGCGATCCTGACGCTCGGGGTCGACAGCCTCCGGGTGTGCCGGCACGGAGCGCGTTTGGCGCTGATAGGTAATGTGCGCCTCTTCGCCCTCGACGGCTTGCATGGGGAGAATGTTCAGCCACCACTGCATGACGCGATCGGATTTCGAAAAGAAGCGGTGGCCGCCTATGTCTATGCGATTTCCCTTGTAGTTGACGGTGCGCGAAATGCCGCCCATGTAGTCCGATTTTTCGAGGACCAAAGGAACAATATCGGTTCGGGTCAATAGCTCGTAAGCGGCCGTTAAGCCCGCGGGTCCCGCGCCGATGATGACGGCGCGCTTCGGGTGCTCGGGAGATAAGTCCACAAATTCCTTCTCCAGTGTACGAGAGGATTGGGCCTCACCTACCTCAGCGATCGACATAGAAAACTCAACCCTCTTATCGGCCCTACACTTCTGGGGGCTTACGATTGTTTCGACGCTTGTGACTGAGGCGGTAGGATGTGAAGGACCATGACACCTCAGCCTGCCGCGGCGCCCACGGACTACGGAGCGGAGTTCGAAAAGAGGGTGTACCGGCGCGTGACGCGGCGGCTGATCCCGTTTCTATTCCTGTGCTACATCTTTGCTTACCTCGATCGGGTGAATGTCGGGTTCGCAAAGCTACAGATGCAGGGCGATCTGCGAATGAGCGACGCGGTTTACGGGACAGCGGCAGGCATTTTCTTTATCGGGTACCTGTTCTTCCAGGTGCCTTGTAATCTAGCCCTGCAGCGAATCGGAGCCAAATATTGGCTGGGACCCATCATGATCGTCTGGGGAATCGTGTCGGCGTGCACGATGCTGGTCAAGAGCGGCACGGGATTCTACACGGTCCGATTTGTGTTGGGAATCGTCGAATCGGGATTCTTTCCCGGTGTGATTCTTTACTTAACGTTTTGGTATACGCGAAAACATCGCGCCAAGATGGTTGCGGCCTTTATGACGGCCATCCCGCTTTCCGGGCTACTTGGGGGCCCACTGTCGGGATGGATTCTTGATAACCTCTCGTCCTTCGGTGGGCTGCGCGGGTGGCAATGGCTGTTTCTGATTGAGGCGGCGCCATCGGTGATCGCGGGGGTCATGGCGATGCTGTTTCTACAGGACAACCCGCGTTCGGCAAAGTGGCTCGACGAGAACGAACGGTCTTTCCTGATCGATCGGCTCGAGGCCGAAGAAGCGGTTAAGCGAGCGGCAGGCGCCGAGCGGCACGGGGTTGCGGACGCGTTTCGCAATTACCGGGTTTGGTTGTTGTGCCTGGTGTATTTCGGCACCGTGACGGCCAATTATGGCATTCAATTCTGGCTACCGCAAATCTTGAAAGACACGCTGACGAAAGATCCGCTTCGCATCGGGTTGTTGACAGCAATTCCGTATACAACGGCTGCCATCACGATGGTGCTGGTGGGACATCACTCCGACGTGACGCAAGAGCGGCGCTGGCACGTGGCGCTCGCGGCAGTTGCCGGAGCGCTGGGATTGGCAGCCTCGGCGATTCCGGGCATTCCAGGCGTGGTCGGGCTAATCGCGCTGACGGTAGCGAGCGCCAGCGTTGTTTCGGCTTCCTCAACCTTCTGGTCGCTGCCGACCTCCTATCTATCCGGGAGTGCGGCATCGGCGGGAATCGCCTGGATCAACTCGATTGGGAACCTGGGCGGATTTGCGGGTCCTTACCTGGTGGGTAAGATTCGCGATGCGACCCACAGCACGACCCCTGCGCTATTGGTCCTGGCCGGTTGTGCCGTCGGATCGGCTGTCATTACGAGCGTGTTCTTCCGGACGAAAGCCGCGGAGACGAAATCCTAGGCAAACAGATCGGCTATGGAGATCGTTATTTCGCCCGCGGTCAGGAGATCCTTCTTCGATTCAACGGTTTCACCGCAGTGGTATTCCCAGGCAGTTTTCGTTGACGGATCGATGACCCAGCAGCACGGAGCGCCCCAAGCGTGGTAGGCCTCGCATTTGGCGAACAGCTCACTCTGCCGTTGTGAAGGAGAAAGGATTTCGATTGCGAGCAGCGGCGGATCGATCAAGATCCCATTCTGCATCCCAGCGCCACTGCGATAGAAAACAACGTCAGGGATTCGAACTTCATCGGCGTTACGCCATGAGAGCTCGTGCATCACATGGCCGAGCCCCCGGTGTTCGAAAACTTCCAACATGCGCGCGAGTCTGCGCTCCA
>JAFAQG010001051.1 GCA_019246575.1 Acidobacteriaceae bacterium | reverse complement strand
CTGCAAGACGATATGTTGAGCGCCAGCCGGAATAGCGTCAGCAACAACAGCATGGTCGGATAAACGCTAAACTCCGTCGGCTTGGTAATGTACATGGACGCCATCAGCACAACCACGGACATCGTGATGTTGGCGGAGATAAGGACGTCGAGGAGCGCCGATGGGAGCGGCGTGATCATCGCCAAGACGATGCTCAACACCGCTATGGGGATGGCTAGTTCGCCCCAATTCAGTGAACGTAGCAGCGCCTGCCAGTTCTGCGGAGCCGGTGTAGTGGTCGCGGTGGTCATGAGCGGCTGATCAGCCTCGATGAATGCTCTTATAGATGTGTGCCAAAACCTCTGCAACCGCTCGGTAGAGATGGGGCGGAATTTCCTGACCCACATCGACCGCTTCGTATAAGGCGCGGGCAAGCGGTTTGTTTTCCACTACAGGCACCTCGTGCTCTCGCGCGCGTTCGCGAATCCGTTGGGCAAGATAATTCTTACCCTTGGCCAGTACCGTCGGAACCGATTTCGAATTCATCTCGTACTGCAAAGCGATCGCGTAGTGCGTAGGATTGACGATCACGACCGAAGCCTTAGGAACCGCTTTCATCATGTTTCGCCGTGCAGCATCGCGCTGTAGACGGCGAATTCGCATCTTCATCTGCGGATTGCCGTCCATCTCCTTCATTTCTTCCTTGACCTCCTGCTTCGTCATCCGCATTTCTTTGCTGAACCGTTGCCGCTGCCGGACGAAATCTACGACGCCAACCAGAAAGAGCGCGAGAATGAGGCGCCAGAGCACGGTTCGGATCATTTGCGCGGCCTCATTCATGCCGGCCCAAAGCCCAACGACGGCAAGGTTCGCTAGCTCAGGCAATTGCGGAACAATAACGACGTACAGCACCAGCGCGATGATCGGCAACAGCCCGGCAGCCTTGATCGTCGATGAAAGGTTCTGGGAAGGCAGACGCCTGAGCCGACCGCTGAAATTCAATCGGCCCAGGTCTGGCATGAGCGGCTTAAGAGAAAAACCAAACCCGGTAGAGACCAGGTGCAGAAGCAAGGCCATCGCCGTAACGATAGCCCCCATTTCGAGGAGCACCTCGAGCGGTGGCACGACCCCAACCCGGGCAATTGCCACCAATTCCGTGATCCTCAATTCGTGGGCTGAAAACGCGCGGTGAACACATGCGGCTGTGCCGCTCTCGAGCGTCGCATACAGCTGCGGCCACATAGCCAGGCCCACGCCAAATGCCATTACGAGCTGGGCAGAGACGACAAAATCCCGGCTTACGGGGAAACGGCCTTCTTGCCGCGCTTTACGCAGCCGGTGTGAAGTCGCCTGTTCTGTCTTTTGCTCAGCCACGTTCTACGCCGGCGCGAGTCGAGCGAGCGTGTCGAACACCATCCGAGCGAGGTGCTCATACAGCGCCGGCCAGCGCACCATCATTGCCCCCAGAAACAAGAACGATAATGCCGTCTTCGCCGGAAAGCTCACCATCATCAACTGCAACTGCGCATGAAGCCGCCCGAGCAGCGCGAGTGAGAGTTCAACCAGGAACAGCAGAACGACGAGCGGAAGCGCAAGCTTCAAACCGGTCGTGAACATCGTGCCGCCCAGAATAATGATCGCCTTCAGTGAAGCGCGTTCCAACACCGCCCAGTTCGGAGTGAAGATTTCGAACGATCTCCCCAGAATGCGAATGAGCTGCTGATGCACCCCAAAAACAAAAAACAAAAGCCCGGTCGTAAGCTGCGTGATGACTTGAAACACAGTAGTATCCGCTTTGCTCGCAGGATCGAAAACCGACGCTATACTGAATCCCGATTGCATAGACACCGCTTGCGCGGCGAACTGAAAGGTTTCGTGCAGAAATGAGATCGCGAGGCCAATCAACAATCCCGCGCCGGATTCGCCCAACAGAGCGAGCGTGAACTGGCCTGCGCCGAGGCCGTCCATGCGCAACACAGGCCAGACCGGAACCAGGCAGAACGTAATTCCTACGACGAGTACGATCCGAGCTGTTCTGGCTGCCTCCGCGAAGCCCGGCAGCGGCAGAAAAAACAATGCCGCACCCACCCGTGTAAGGGTGAGCAAGAATCCTGCTATCGCCTCCGTTCCGAAGTGAACGCTAATGGGCATAGCGTCCCAGGTCGCCCAGCAGTCTTTGCGTATAGTCCACCATGCGCATCACTAACCACGGCAGTGCGATAAACAGGGTCACAAAAAAGGTCGCAAGCCGTGGAACGGTAGAAAAACTGGGGTCTTGAATAGACGTTGCGATCTGGATCAGGCTAAGTACAATACCCGCCACGAACATCACCGCAAGTAGCGGAAGAGCCACCCACAAGGCCGTCATCAGCGCCTGCCGGACCGTTTCAATAACAAGTTGCTCAGACACGCTGCTATCCGAAGCTCCTGACTAGCGAGCTGGCAATCAAAGCCCAGCCATCTACCAGCACAAACAGCAGAATCTTAAATGGCGCCGACACCAGGGCCGGCGGCAGTTGCATCATCCCGATTGAAACGGTGATCGACGCAACAACCAGGTCGATGACGAGAAAGGGCAGGTATAAAATCGCCCCGATTTGAAATCCCGTTCTCAACTCCGAAATGATGTATGCCGGGATCAGAACTTCGAGCGAAACGTCTGCAGCGTTGGCAGGTCGAGGCGAATGGGACAGCTCCACAAATAGGCGAAGGTCCTTCTCTCGCGCGAATCGCAGGAGAAATTGCTTCAACGGCTTCGAGCCTTGGTCGAGAGCGTCGCTCATTGTGATCTTCCCCTCATCCAACGGCTTCCAGCTCGTCGTGTAGATCTTCTGCACCACCGGGTTCATCACGAGCAACGTCAGGAACAGCGATAAACCGATCAGCACCTGATTCGACGGAACCGTTTGCGTCCCCAACGCCTGCCGCAAGAAATGAAGCACGAGCGTGATCCGCAGAAATGGCGTCACGCACATCACGATCGCCGGCAGCAACGTCAGGATGCTGAGCAAAATGACGATCTGCATCGGAATGCTGGCCGACTTAGCGGAGGGATCCGTTGCCAGACCGATTCCGAACAGAGATGTGGGTGCAGCGCTCGCGCCGACAGCCCCCGCTGCCAGAGCCGCAGTAAGCAGGGTCAGCTTACGCATGATCGTGAACCAGGCTGTAGAAGTGTTCACCCCGGCTCGCCTCGCCTTCAGCTGCCGGACTGCTATTCAGAACAGTGCAGCCGTTCGGGTGCGTACAGACAAGCAGCTGTCCCGCTGTTGTCGAAATAAGATGTAGCTTGTGAGTTGGAGTAAGGCTGATTCGTCGCAGAACGTCGAGCGGCGGCGTAGCGCTCCTCTTCGGACGTGCGCTGCGGGACAGTACCGTGCCGAAACTGGGAAACAGCGATTGCCAGCCCGCGTACCCCGGTTTTTTTCGCCTCGAATAGGCGTACAGCACGCCAAGCAGGCCGAAGACCAGGAGAAAGGCTGTCGCAATTCGCACCAACTGCATCTAGGCAGTTAGTGGGCTAGGATTAATCTTCCTCTCCGAAATCGGTGATACGGATTCCGACTATATCCTCCATCACCACAATCTCCCCGTGACCCACAAAGGCCGAGCCAACGAGGACATCCATGTTTTCGCCGGCAGGCCGGGGAAGCTTGACCACGCTGCCGTGCTCGAGCTCGAGAATCGATCGGAGGGACATCGGCCGCCGTCCGACTTCGACCCCTACATCGATCTGCAAGTCCTCAAATCCGCGGATCTCGTCGAGCGCCATCGTAGACATAGAAGATTAGAACTAGGAGCCCTGCGTGGATCCGCTCTGCGTTGTCCCGCTCTGACCGCTGCTGGCCTGAGTTGATCCAGAGCCGCTACCCGATGCGGGAGCCATCTTATTCAAATCGGTAACGATCGAGTTCACTCCCGACCCGATATTCATCATCTGCTCGAGCTGGCTGAATTGCGCAAGCTCACTGACCATCTGCGTCGGATCCTGAGCATTCGGGCTGAGCGGGTCTTGATTCTTCAGCTGCGCAACAAAGAGCTTCAGAAATGTTTCCTCCGAAGCGAGGCTGGTCGCCTGCTTGCTGTCGAGCGGAGTCTGAGGGCCCAATAAATTTGAGCTGGCGGTCGAGTTTGTAGACGTAACCATAATGGTGTTTTTTCGATGTCCTTATTTAAGTGTTTTGGCGGGTCAGAATTTCATCCCACAGATCCGCCGGTGTGGCGCGTTTTTTCGAAGAGTCATCGGCCTGCTGCCAATCGAGAGCGCGTCCGCCGGAACTATCCTGCTGATCTCCGGCCGACGACTGTGCAGCCTGACGAAACGGCTCGATGCCGGTCGCCGCTGGCGTCACCACATCCGCGCGCCATCCGGCCCGCTCTAGTCCATTTGTGAGCGACGAAAGATCCTGGCGCAATGCAGTCGCGGTCACTGGATCACTGCTTCGAACGGCAACTTGCACCTGCCCTCCCTGGTCCACAAGCCGAACACTGATCGCCTCTCCCGATTGACCTTGCAGGCGCACCACGACCTCTTTGGCCGGTGACGTCGCGCTTTGAGCAGCGTCGCGGATGACCGGGAGCACCGGTGCCGGGTCGCGCACTGGAGTAACTTGCTTTACTTCCCTCCCGAAGATCTCTGACGCGGGTGCAACAGGATTGCCGATAACGAATGTCTTGCTTACCTCACCCATTCCGGCCCCCGCCGAAGTCGCACTCGAACTCGATAGCGCAGGCTTATCGCGAGAGGACGGCGGTGGCGTCGTTTGCACGAGAGGACGCGACGGAGTGTCCGCGTGTGGGGTCGCGTTGACCGATGTCGTGGATGTCTTATTTACATTTGTGCCCGAGCTTTGCGCCACGGCGACCGGCATCTTAGGATCGCTTGCGGCCGCCGCTGGCGCCCCCGACTTATCTGTTCCTGTGGCAATCACCGGCTGAGCGGCATCGACCGCCACACGCGGGTTCAGAGTGAGATCGAACGCCGTGATCTCTGGACCGCTTTGCGGCGTACCGGCGGCAACGGACGCGGCGACGCGCTGGCCGACATCCGGATTTCGCTGAACGTCTGGCATCTGGCGAGCGACTTGAGGCGCGCGCGAGGTCAGAGGGAGTCGCACATCTGGAATCCCGGACACCGCAGGCTGGGCGCTCTTTGAATCGTCACGCACAATAGGCGCGGGCGGAAGCATCGCGGCAACTATCGGCGCAATATCACTGATCTGTTTTGTCGGACTCACCAGTGCGCTATCAGAACCGCCGGCTGCTTTCGGAGCGGGTGATGACGGCTCACGTTGCGGTTTGAGTTGAATTGGCGAAATGCTAACTGGCAGCGGCAGCGACACCGTTGGGAGTTGCTTTAGGATTTGCGCCGGCACGACCTTTTGACCATCTACCAATTGCATTTTCGGCTGAATTGGCTCAGGCGTGCTGCCGCTCTGCTCGGGTATAGCGGTGAGCGACAGGCTCTGATCCGGTTGCCCGAGTGGCGTCGCTGGGGCTTGTGGCTGCTGCGTTAGCGAATCCTCGAGTGCAGCGCTCAGCGTCTGCTCGAAGTTTGCCTGCCCCGTAGCTGGCCCATCCGTCACGGCAGGCGACTGCTGAGCAAGCGCAGCGCTGAGTGAAGCCGGTGCGGCCCCCGTTGCTGCGCCCCCACGAGTTGCCGGTAGCGCTTGAGCGGGCATAGTCTTCGCTGCGACGACCGAAATCACGACACCCACTAATACACGTGACAGACCATTCTGTCCGGATTGAAAAGGCAAGTGTTAGCGGTCACGCAACTTGCAACCGAGCGACAAAACCATGGCACACGACAACTCCCTGTCTCACCTTACGCACCAGAGCGTGCGGATTTATCGAAGAAACCACGAATTTTCGCTTGGCACTCGACGTGCTCTGACACGGCTGAACGCTCATGGAAGCATTGACCGCAATCGCCGCGAGTGGCATGCGCTCCCGCACGGAAACGCTGGATCTACTTGCGAATAATATTGCGAACGCCGCGACGCCCGGCTTTAAAGAAGACGGCGAATCATACAACCTGTTCTTCGGAGACAGTGCGTGGCAGGGTGTTAACGAGAATCGGCCCGCCAATCCCGAGATGCCCCTCATTCAGAAGAACTGGGTCAATTTCGCCCAAGGCACAATTTCCGAGACCGGCAACGCAAGTGACCTTGCGCTGACAACACCGGGATTCTTCGTTGTTCAAAGTGCGGATGGCACTCCTCTGTACACGCGCAGCGGCCACTTTCGCATCTCGAGCACAGGCGTGCTGCAGACGCAAGAAGGGTATCAGGTGCAGGGTACAGACGGAAAGCCGGTTCAGCTCGACCCAGCCAAGACGTTTACTGTTTCCAGCTCAGGACAAATCTCGCAAGCAAACGTTGCGGTCGCGAACATTCAGGTTGTAAACGTCGACTCACTCGAAAACCTGATCAAGCATGGCGGCCCGTATTTCGCGCTCGCACCCTCGGGCAAGACCGCACCTGCCGCGAACACGGAAGTGGTGCAAGGAAAACTCGAGCAAGCCAATGTCGAACCCACACACTCTGCCGTCAAGCTGGTCGGCGTTTTGCGTCAGTTCGAGATGATGCAGCGCGCCATCCGTATCGCGAGCGAGATGGGGAAGGAAGCAGTCGAGCAGGTCGCAAAAATTTAGAGAAACCGTTAAGAAAGCAATATGATACGAGCACTTTTCAGCGCTGGCAGCGGTATGACCGCCCAGCAGATGAACGTAGACAACATCGCGAATAACATCGCCAACGCCAATACCACTGGCTTCAAGATGCGGCGCACGCAGTTCCAGGATCTGCTGTACCAGAGCGTGGTTCAGCCCGGCAATGCAGCCGGCAGCCAAACCACCGTTGCCGCAGGACTGCAGCTCGGTTTGGGAACGCGACCCGCGGCTAACGAAGTCATCTTCACGCAGGGCGATTTCACGCAAACCAGCAATCCCCTCGACGTTGTCATTCAGGGCGCCGGCTTCTTTCAGATCCACCAGGCGAACGGGCAAATCGCCTATACTCGCGCGGGCGCCTTTCAGCTAGACCGCAACGGCAACATCGTCACGCAGGACGGCAATCCTCTCGAACCCCAGATTACGATTCCTCCCGCCGCCCAGTCCATCACGATTGCGTCCGACGGCACGGTGAGCTTTACGCATCCCGGCCAGAATGCCGCGCAGACAGCGGGGCAGATTCAGCTCGCCATGTTCGCAAACCCCGGAGGATTGAACAGTATCGGGCATAATCTCTTCTTACCGACAGATGCCTCTGGCGATCCGACGGTCGGCGCTCCCGGAGGCCAGGACGGGGCAGGCACGCTTCAGCAAGGCTATCTCGAGAACTCGA
>JAFAQG010001025.1 GCA_019246575.1 Acidobacteriaceae bacterium | reverse complement strand
ATGTTGGACTCGACATCACAGACGTGCGTAATGTTGGCGTCCTTCTCATTCGCTTTCAATGCGGCCAGGTGCGCGTAGGCACGGCTGTTGAGTCCGATAATGGCGAAGTTCAGCCGATCGTTCGAGCCAAGGATGCGGCTGTAGCTTTTTGCGCTGCTGGTCATCGCGAGACCAGCGGCTCCCATAGAGCTGACGAAGCCGCGCCGGGATATAGGGTTCATATACGCAACCTATCAGATGCCCGAAACACCCGGACAGTAGATTAGCCGAATACACGTGAAATACGGCCGTTGAAAGCACAAGCCAGCCGGCCCTTTCCTACCTCCCGACTTGTCGAGCTATTCTGCAAGAAACCGCTTGGGCGAGACGCACGCAGTCGGGAATGCCGACGCCCTCATACGCATTTCCGCAGAGATGCAGTCCGGGAGATGCTTGCACGGCTTCGTTGATTCCTCGAACACGCTCCCGATGACCAACGACATACTGGGGCATGGAATGCGGCCACCGCTGTACGGTTGCGATCAGCGGCGTCGAGTCGATGCCCAAGAGATTCCGAAATTCCTCACGAACCAAGAAAATTCGCTCCGCATCCGGCTTCGAAATGAGATCATCGGCCTTGTCGCCCACGATGAAAGCGCGCACTGCCGCCCGGTCCGGAGGAGTGCGCGAAGGAAATTTCGTGCTCACCCACGTGGCAGCGGCGATGGTCCTGCGTTCCTGACGCGGCACAAGCAACCCGAAGCCGTCGAGGCTGCGGCGAAGCTTTCCGGAATCGTAGACCAGGTTAATTAGGATGGCCGATGAGTAAGGAATTGCCGCGAGGTTGCCCGCCGCTCGTGGCGCCGCGTTTGCGATCAATTTAGCGGCAACATGTGCAGGACAGGCGAGCACAACGTGCTCGGCGGCTATGGCGCGATTTTGAGTGCGTACCTGCCACCCCGCGGGCATCTTTTCGACGCTCATGACTTCGGCGTTGACCAGTTCCGTACCGTCCGCGATTTCTCGTGTTAGTGCATCAATGAGCGTCTGCATTCCGTGCCGGAACGACAGAAACAGGCTATTTGTTTTAGCGGTTTTCTCGCGTTCTTTGCGCACACCGCGGATCAGACTTCCGTACCGTTCTTCGTAATCGACGAACCTCGGCAGCACGCTTCGTGCGCTCAGAGTCATTGCGTCGCCGCCGTAAACGCCTGCCAGCAGCGGTTCCGTTACATACTCGAGGATTTCGCGCGAAAAGTGATCTGTTACGAACTCGCGGACAGACACATCGCCGGGACGATTTTTCGGACGGGCGAACAACTCCTCGATAAAGCGGATTTTCGACGTGGGGCTGAAAAAATTCGATCGGAGCGCCGCCTTCAGATCGCCCGGCGTCATCATGACCATGCCGGGCGGCAACGGCACGAGCTTTCGATCGCGGGCAATGAAGATTCGGCGCTGCTCGTCATTCGAGCCGATGATCTCGCCAGTGAGCCCGAGCTCAGCGGCGAGCTCTCCTACGGACGTCTTCGCCGCAAGAAAGCTGTCCGGTCCTGCTTCGAGCTCGCAACCGTCGATCACATCCGTCCGAATGAGACCGCCGAGTTGCGATTTCTCGATGAGAATCGGCCGGATGCCGCTCTTCGAAAGGTAAAAGGCAATTGCGAGTCCGGAAATGCCGCCTCCCACGATCACAACTTGCGCTGACGAGGGGCTAGCGGTGGAACTCACGGACGATCTGAACGACGGCCTTTACGTTTTCAACAGGGGTTTCAGGCAAGATGCCGTGACCTAAATTCACGATGTGTCCTGGGCGCGTTCCGGTTCTGCGTAGTAGATCTGTCACTTTCGTTCTGAGCTCCGGAAGAGGCGCAAACAGCGCTACGGGATCGAGATTTCCCTGGATCGCAGAGCGGTAACCGATGTCCATCCAGGCTTGATCGATATTGATGCGCCAATCGATACCAATGACATCGCCACCTGCGGCGTGCAATTCACGAACGAAGCCGCCGGCACCGGTGCCGAAATGAATGACGGGAACGCTTGCGGCACGGATGCGTTCAATGAGCGCACGCGAGTAGGGTTGCACGTAGCGGACATAGTCTTCGGGGCTGAGCGCTCCCACCCAGCTGTCGAACACCTGAATCGCGCGTGCTCCCGCGCCGATCTGAAGACCCGCAAAGTCGCCCAGCACGTCGACGAGTTTACCCATAAGCCGCCGCCACATGGTCTCGTTCCCGAACATGAGCCTCTTCGTTTTGAGAAAGGTCTTGGATGTGCCGCCTTCAATCATGTAGCTTGCCAGAGTGAATGGCGCTCCCACGAAGCCGACTACGGGAACCCGTGTGCCGAGCGCTCCTACTACCAGCCGGATCGCATCGGCGACATAGCCGAGATCGTCGCCTCGATCGGTTGCGAGAACATCGATGTCTTCCGGTTCAGCGATGGCGTTATCGATCAGCGGTCCCTCTCCTGCGACAAACTCGACTTTGAGTCCCATGGGTTCGAGCGGCAGAAGGAGGTCGGCGAAAATGATAGCGGCATCGACGTCCAGAATTTCAAGGGGCTGAAGAGTCACCGTCGCGGCGAGTTCGGGATTCTTGCAGATCTCGAGAATGCTGTGTCTAGCGCGAATTTCCCGGTAAGGCTTGAGGTAGCGGCCGGCCTGACGCATGAACCATACAGGACGGACGTCCGTCGCGCGGCGCCGGCAGGCATAGAGGAATCTGCCGCCTACCGCAGTCGACCGCACTCAGCCCCCGAGGAGTAATCAAACGTCCATGACATGCGCGCCGATCGATGACCCGTGCATCATCGTATGACAGTGCTATTAAAAGAGCCGCGTAGAGCGGTTAACCTGCCGAGCGCTCGCCCTCTCTGGGACGCCCACGACGGATGCGCTTCAGTAAATGCTCCATGCGCTCGGTCGCAAGCGATGCCACGTCGGCTTCGAAGTGAAGTTCCGGCACGCGATACAGGCTCAGCCGCTCCGTGAGTTGGCA
>JAFAQG010001002.1 GCA_019246575.1 Acidobacteriaceae bacterium | reverse complement strand
CAACTGATTCGTCGGGCTCTCGTTTGGAAGCTTACTGTCGCTGACGGCTGAGGTTGTGCTGGCGCACGTTCCTCAATTCACGCGGACGTGAGCAATCTTAAACGCGGTGTGGCACTTTAAGAGGCAGACATCGTCTGACCTGTTTTTCCGACTTCTTGGATGACCAGCAAAATACAAGGCGGCTGTCTGTGAATTCGAGGTCGTCTAAGCAGTTACGCGCCACTGACGCAATGCCCTCCGGAAGTCAAAGGCGTCAGCAACCTCGGTTTATGATCGCAATGCGCCTCCTGACCGAACGACGGTACGCGCGCAGCTCTAACATAAAGTGAAGCTTCAACCAATCATTTTAAGGATCGGGGAGGACGCCACTGCCGGAAACGTCCGATTTGATAACGGATCATGGATGGAAGCTGATGACTTGTTCCCTGGTTTGTGCCCCGGGACGAAGTTTTAGTACACCGATTATCTCAGCTGAGTTCCAAAATGGGCCGTTGTATTTTGTATCTTTGTGTCATGCGCATGCACATCAAGCCGCTCCGTAACGTCCCATCGGAGTTACGCATTTTCCCGTTTCGCCAGGCGACGCCAACCGCCAGCCCGGTTGTTAGCGATCACGGCCTTGAATAGGTTCAGCAGAGCACGCTTTTTGATCGGTTCGCCCTCATAAACCTGAATCGCTCGTGCAGCGGAATTGCCCTGCCCCTGGTTGATAATGCCCTCGGGGTCGGGAGCGATCGGGTCATAAATGAAGATGCTGACATGGTCTTTGGTTCCCAAGAGCGCACAAATGTTGCCGTCGAGCGTGAAATAGGGCAGCTTCGTGCGCTTGATGGTCTCATTTATATCTGCGTCAGCGGCGTGCACCAAATCCCGCACCTGCCGACACACTTTCTGCTGCCAACTCGGTAGTGACTTGATGTAGTCGTCGATTCGACGATCAGTTCGGTATTTGACTCGTGGCATACGACGGCTTAAACCTCAATCCTGCTCCGCCCACTGTGGCCCGAGTGCCGATGTCTTCCCATGAGCTGGTTGCCCCGTCCAGACACCAAGAATCGCGGCGATGAGAACCGTCTTCACAAGCCAATCTCCACTATGGATGGCCGCGACTTGCCAGGGGTTTTTTCCCACATGATGGCACCGACCCACATCATCGCCGAGAAGCCGAACCACAGCCACAGAGCCAACAGTACCGCACCTTTTAGGTCCCTACCTCCCAAACGGCTGAATAGATGAGCGAGTACAAAGCTAATGACAATACTTCGGCCAACTTCAATGAGACCTTTCGTTAGGGAGGGCTTGGCTGCGGCGGTCGCGGCGGGGTCAACGGCCCGCCAGACATTTGCGAGCAAGCTGTAATACACCGACGAAAACACAAATGCCGCAATCGCCGCGACGAGAACGGCCCAGTAGTTGATCTTCATATCGAATTCCTCCTTTCACTGTTTAGTCGAATCATCGGGCCGCAAAATCGACATGCCGGGAGAAAATCCTGCTGAAATCTGACTTTGTCACGTTCAGCAGAACAAAGATCCAGCAGCGGTTTGGCCCCCACCAGAGTGGGCTGAAGACCGGCTCACCGGACGCTCGGGTGCGGAGCTCGAAGAATTGGGCGTGCGGGGTCTTGAAAGCCGAGACAATCGAAGAACTGTTCGCGTAGCGCGCTGGTCCTGCACTCTGCAATCGCCGGGATTCACTCCGCTTCCGGCTCTGGTCCCGAGTAAACAGCAGGTGGCGCCCTGCATCTGCGAATAGCGCGGGTCTTGATCTTGATCCAGCTGCTCCCAAGGCCGTAGGCGCTCGTTTGAATTTTGCAGCAATGCCTTCAATATCTCGCCGGCAGACTTCTGAATAGAGATCGATGCTGCGGTCGTCGAAATGGTTGACGTAAAAGACTCTCTGGCCTTTAGGCAACAGTTGCCGGAACTCGCGCCGAGAATAGCGCGATCTCCTGCGAAACGTTGCTCAACGTTCTCGAATAGAAAATCCACGCTCAGCGTTTGTGGCCCATGGGGCCGAAAGAGGAATGTGCATGAAGAAACTCTTCATCTCCGATATCACGGTGTCGACGGGAACCTTTGTCGAACAGTTTCAAGTCGGAGGATTAGAGCGCCGGGTCAAGAAAGACGGCCAGACGTACCTGTCGTTGACGCTCAAAGACCGCACCGGCAAGATCGACACAAAACTTTGGGAAATTCCCATTGGCTTTTACGCCGCCGAAGGTGACTTCGTGAAAGTGGAAGCGGAGACCGGAACCTACCGGGAGGAAGTGCAGCTTGCCATCCGGCGCATCCGCACGCTGGCGCGCGAGGAGATACAGTTGGAGGATTTCCTGCCCGCCAGCAAACGAAATCGCGAGGAGATGGTATCAGATCTTCTGACGGCGCTCATGGAGGTGGGGACGAGTCACCCCGGTTTGCGAGAAGCTTTACTCGAGCTGGTGCACGATCTGGGCCCGGCCCTAATGAACGCGCCGGCCGCCAAATCCAATCACCACGCCTGGCTGGGAGGATTGGTTGAACACACACTTTCGCTCATCGGGGTGGCAGAGCGCGTGTGCCAGCATTATCCAGAGCTCGACCGGGACATTCTGATCGCAGCCGCGGTACTGCATGACATCGGCAAGCTGGCGGAACTCTCGTGCCAGACGAGTCTCGGCTATACGCGCGGCGGGACGCTGGTCGGGCATTGTGTTCTGGGTATTGAGATCTTCGGCCGCTATAGCGCAGGTCTCGATGAAGCGACACGCGACCATCTCGAGCACATCATCGTCAGTCATCACGGGCAAACCGACTGGGGCGCGGTGAAATTGCCGATGACCCGGAAGGCCCGAGTGTTTCATCTACTCGACATGATGGACGCGAAGATGGCGATCATCAACGACGCCCTGGAAGGTGATACCAATGCGAGCGGGTTCACGAGCTTTGTACCGGCGCTGCATACGCCGTTGTGGAATGGGCACTCGTAACTGTTTCAGCACTCCGGCAACCCTCGGGAATTCTCAAATCGAGCCAAGTCAAGATGATCTGCGTTTGTGCTGCCGGTCGATCCAAGGTGGCGGTTTGACGGGACTCGCGATACATGCGGAGTACGAGAAGTGCCGCGCAGAAGTGAACGGGCCAAAGGGAATATCATGAGCCAACGGTGGCGAAACGATTCGTTTTTCTCCTGCTTCTTGCTGTCGGCAGCAGTGCTGCGCCCTGGCCAACGGACATTGCCAGCTACAGAATCGATGCAACGCTCGATGCGAAGCAAAAAGCCGTCGACGGCTCGGAACTCCTAACGTGGCGAAACGACTCCGGCGATGGGATCACCGAGTTGCAGTTTCATCTGTACATGAACGCTTTTCGAAACAACGAAAGCACGCTCATGCGCGAATCGGGCGGTTCCCTGCGCCTAATACATGCGCGAAAGAATACGTGGGGCTTCATAACCGTCAACAGATTGCAACTGGTCGGAGGCCCGGATCTAACACGTGCGATAGAGTTTATTCATCCTGACGACGATAACACCGAGGACCGAACGGTGTTCCGTGTCGCTCTGCCGACGACGATTGCGCCGCACCGCACGATCCAACTTCGGATCGAGTTTCACGCGCAATTTCCACACGTCTTTGCGCGGTCCGGGTATCACGGAGATTTTCTGCTGGCCGGGCAATGGTTTCCGAAAATCGGCGTGTATGAACATGCCGGCGAGCGTTATGCCAGCCAGGGACAATGGAACTGCCATCAGTATCACGCGACATCCGAGTTCTACGCGGATTTTGGCACTTACGACGTAAACCTGACCGTTCCATCCAATGAGGTGATTGGCGCGACAGGCGTCATGGTGAAGAAAGAGACGTTTGGCAGTACGACGCGGTACTCGTTTCATCAGGATAGGGTGCACGATTTCGCGTGGACGGTGCAGCCATCGTTTGTCAGAGTGGAGCGCCTGTTCCGGGCGAGCGAAGAAGTCAGCCCGACCGAACTGCGTGAGACTGCGGCTCGTCTTGGAATCACGCCAGATGAAGCGAGGCTGACCGACGTGCGCATGATTTTGCTGATACAGCCGGAGCATGCGTCGCAGATGGATCGGCGTTTCCGCGCGGTACGAAGCGCAATCAAGTATTTCGGGCTGTGGTACGGAGGTTATCCATATCACACGATCACCTTCGTGGACCCGCCCTATGGTGCGGAGGGCCACGCGTCGGATCGGCATCAAAGGCCGTATCAGTCGCTTGCTCAAAACCGATTTCGCTCATGGGACGCTGGCCTGTTACAACGCAAAAAATGCCGCTGCCAGCCGTGCCGGACTGCCAATCGGGAGTACGAGCGGGAGCGGGCTGAAAAGCTGGCACGGGGCATCACGACCCGCGTGATCCCGGCGCGGCGCGTGCGCGACCACTTGTTCGCACTTTCGGCGCAGGGCATCGGCTACAAAACCGTAGGGGACGCTGCCAAGGTGGGCAAAACCATTCTGCAGGAGGTCCGGTCGGGACGGCGGAAGCATGTGCGGGAGGAAACCGAGCGGCGAGTACTGGCCGTGAAGGCAGAAGGTGTAACGCATGACCGCATTCTGGTAGATGCGGCGCCGACTCGGAAGCTCATCGACGAATTAACCGCAGAGGGCTACGCCAAGGCGCAGCTCGCACGATGGTTGGGCAGCAAGACACCGGCCTTGCAGATTGCACACAGAGACAAGGTGCGGGCACGCACCGCGCTCGATGTAAAGCGCCTGTATATCCGTTTGAAGGGCGAGCCAC
>JAFAQG010000990.1 GCA_019246575.1 Acidobacteriaceae bacterium | reverse complement strand
CAACGTATCGGAGGCTTTGGGGTCTTTCGTGCCGGTGCTCGCCCAGAGCAGGCGTTGTGGCTGCGCCCCGAGGTTGTAGACGCGCTGCCAGCGCGGCGAGTTGAGAAGATCGCGATAAGCCTTGTAGGTTCGTTCCGCGATCGCGATCCCCAATTGGTCGCGAAGGTTCTCTGGAACTTTATTTGCGACCGCCGTATCCCACCGGCTTATAAACACGGATGCGACAGAACCGACATTAGGATTAAGCCCGGCATCGATGCGCCGTTCTATACCCCGCAGGAAAGCTTCGGCGGCGGCGACATATTGCTCGCGCGAGAACAGGAGGGTCACATTGATAGGAATGCCGGCAAAGATCGCTTCCTCGATGGCCGGTAAACCTTCCCTGGTGCCGGGGATCTTGATAAAGAGGTTAGGTAGCGCCGCCCGCGCAAACAGATCCTGTGCCGCGGCAAGCGTGCTGGCCGTATCGTGGGCAAGCAGAGGTGATACTTCGAGCGATACCCAGCCGTCTACGCCGTTCGTCTGGTCGTGAATGTGTCGAAACAGAGCAGCCGCCCGCGTGAGGTCCGCGAGCGCCAACTCGAAAAACAGCGCTTCTGCCGATATTCCGTGTGCAAACTTGAAGCGTATATCGCTGTCATACGCCGAACTGTTCTTGATTGCATGATCGAAGATAGTCGGATTCGATGTGAGACCTGTCACCGACAGATCGCTTATATAGCGCTCCAGCGTGCCGCGATCTAGCAGGTCGCGCGTGATGTTGTCGAGCCAGATACTCTGACCCAGATTGTGGAGCAGTTGTGTCGCTTTCATTTGGTTCACCTCACTTGACTGATTGCAGGTTCAAGGATGCTTTCTGAAACGTCATGTCGAATAGCATTCGACCGGTTCGAGCTTCCGGTCAGGTCTCGCAGCCATGCGAAAGCGGACGGGCGCAGCATTGTTTCAGTGCATCGCCACCGCCAGTTACCGTCGGCACGCCCTGGCACATTCATGCGAGCTTCTGCCCCGAGATTCAACAAATCCTGTAAGGGAGCGATTGCGAGAGCAGCAGGAGACGACCACGCCAGTTGCGTCACCGCGGCTGCAACGTCCCGATCCTGGCCGGGCGATCGGCGCAGGTAATTCCAAAGGTTTTGCCGCTGGTTATCCGGCAGCTCTTCGAACCAACCGCGAGTTGTGTTGTTGTCATGAGTCCCCGTGTAGACCACCGCGTTGGCCGGACAGTTATGCGGCAAGTGCGGATTTCTTGAATCGCCATCAAACCCAAACTGAAGGACTCGCGTCGCCGGCAGCCGGTAGCGGTCGCGCAGTGCTGTAACATCAGGCGTGATTACACCGAGATCTTCGGCGATAAACGGCAGGGTCCCTAATTCCCGCTTCACTGCCTCAAAGAACTCGGCGCCGGGACCGGGTATCCACTGCCCGACTTCTGCGGTACGTGCCTGGCCGGGTATGTGCCAAGCCGCCGCGAACGCGCGAAAATGATCGAGACGAATTACATCCACATGGGCCAGCAGCGCGCGCAACCGGTCGATGCACCAGCGATAATCACTCCGACTGAGTACGTCCCAGTTGTAAACGGGATTGCCCCACAGCTGTCCTTGCGGGCTGAAGTAATCGGGAGGCACTCCGGCGACAAAACGAGGCCGATTCCGCTCATCCAACTGAAATAATTCCGGGTTGCCCCAGACGTCGCTCGAGTCCGGCGAAACGAAGAACGGTAGATCGCCGATTAACCGCAAGCCCTTGGCATGTGCGTATTCCTTGAGGCGTTGACCTTGACGGAACAACAGGAACTGGGCGAACCGCGCCTCGTGAATCTCTGTCGCCAGCTCCCGCCTGGCACGGGCTAGTGCTGCCGGGGTCCGCTCTACCAATTCCGGGGGCCAGTCAAAGTAATACGCGCCGTTGTACCTAGCCTTCAAAGCGCGGAAGAGTGCATAATCATCGAGCCAATGTGCTTGAGACGTGCAGAACTGTTCGTAATCCGGCTGCAGATCGGAGCGGCTGCCTAAAATGAAGTTGCGCCAAGCGGTTTCGAGCAGACGCAGCTTAAACGGAATCACAGCGTCATAATCGACCGCAGTGTCCTCAAATGATTGACCTGTGCAGTCACTCTCCAGCAGCAGTCCATCTTCGATCAGACCATCCGGACTGATGAGCAACCAGTTTCCGGCAAACGAGGACATCGCTTGATACGGAGAGTTAGCGTATCCTGTGGGCCCAAGCGGCAGGGCCTGCCACCAGTTCTGACCGGCGTCGCAAAGACGATCGACCCATGCGAAAGCAGCGGGTCCCAAATCTCA
>JAFAQG010000879.1 GCA_019246575.1 Acidobacteriaceae bacterium | reverse complement strand
CCGGGCCGCGAGACACCCCTACGGCGATCTGAAACCTGCGCTTTTTTTTGATCGCGAGACGTTCGGAGAGGATCGCCTGGCCGCAGGATTGCCGCGGAAAAGCGCCGCCCCGCAGGACTGGCAGCAGTTTCTGGTAAAGACTCCGTTACCAGAATCCGCGCGAGCGAATATTGTTCGCCTCGAGACCGGGCACATCGATTATTTCCCGAACTTAAGCTCGGCCGAGAAAAAAGACAAGCTCTCACGCATGAGTTACCGCGAGTTTTTGCGCACATATGTGAAGCTGGACGACACTGGGATCGCCGTATATCAGACACGCACGCATGGCCTGTTCGGAGTTGGTATCGATGCGGTGAATGCACTCGATTGCTGGGCGTTGGGCTATCCCGGATTCAGCGGATTGCATCTCGAGCCAGGCGCGACGCCACGCATGGGATTCACGGCACGCGGCGCGGCTACACCTCAGGCGCCGTATTCGTTTCATTTCCCGGATGGGAACGCCTCGATAGCCCGCGCGCTAGTGCGCTTGCTCGTGCCTCACGCCGCTCCGGGTCACACGGCGGAAGATGTTGTAACAGCAAAGATAGACTACGCCGCGCTCGACCGCAAGCATACGGCCGTACGTGTCAAACTGAACAGCACCGTCATTCACGTGGGGCGCGAGGGCGGGAAGGCATCGCCCGAGAATGTTGTAACCACCTATATCCGACAAAACCGCACTCACACAGTGCGTAGCAAGCATGTTGTGCTTGCTTGCTGGAACATGGTTATTCCGTACCTCTGCCCGGAATTACCGCCGCAGCAAAAGGAAGCATTACGTTACGGAGTAAAGGTTCCGTTGGTTTATACGGCCGTTGCACTGCGGAATTGGAAAGCGTTTGCGCGGCTGGGTGTCCGAACCGTGACGGCGCCCGGCATGTATCATGCCTCCTTGAGTTTGGAAGAGCCAACGGTGATTGGGGCGTACGATACGACGCCGGCGAGTGCTAACGATCCGGTGATTGTGCGGATGCGCAGAACGCCTTCGAAGCCCGGTCTCTCCGAACGCGACCAGCACCGATACGGACACATAGAACTATTCAACACGCCGTTCGAAACGTTCGAGCGAAACATACGGGAGCAACTCGCGCGCACGCTGGGGCCGGGCGGTTTCGATCCGGCAGAGGACATCGCGGGCATCACGGTAAACCGGTGGCCGCACGGATACGCGTACGAATACAACTATCTGTTCGATCCGGAGTGGCCCGAAGGACAACGGCCGTGTGACATTGCGCGGCGGCGGTTTGGAAACATTGCAGTTGCCAATTCGGACGCGGCTGCCGCCGCGTACACGGACCAAGCGATTGATCAGGCGTATCGAGCCGTGGAAGAGCTCTGGGCAGCGTAGAGCGATTGCCGAATGAGTACGTAAATGGCGCGCACGGCCAAAAAACAAATGAACGGAAATGTCGCTGTAGCGAGGCCCGCCGGAGAGCTGCTCAAAATCGGGGATGCGGCCCGACGGCTGGGGATTTCTCCATCGATGATTCGTGCTTGGGAAAAGATGGGGTTAATCACGCCGGAGCGTACTGGTAGCGCGTACCGGCTTTATTCGCCGCAAGACCTCCGGCTGCTTCGCCGCGCTGTGTATCTGCGGAAGGTCGCCGGCCTGAATGCAAAGGCGATCCTGAACAGACTCCGTGATGAAGGGCTTCTTGCGGCTGCCCGTAACGGATCACACGATGAGCAGCATTCAAGCGGACCGCGCCTGCGAAACCTGCGTAAACGGCGAGGCGAGTCGCTTTCGGAAGTTGCCGCAGCGCTTGGCATTTCAGTCGGCTTCCTCAGTAACCTCGAGCGCTCTCAAAGCGGAGCCTCTGTCGGGCTCGCGCGGAGATTGGCTCAGCATTATGGCGTCAACATCCTCGATTTATTCGAGCAACCCGGCGCACAGGGACCGCTGGTGCGCGCTGCCGACCGCAAGGTGCTACGCAGCGGAGAGGGTGTGTGCATGGAACTGCTCGCCTGGGGCAACATCATCATGGAGCCGCACCTGTTCCGGGTAGCGCCTGGCGCGGGGAGCGTGGAGTCGTACCGGCACGACGGGGAGGAGTTCCTGTTTGTACTGAAAGGGCGCTTGACTATTTACCTCGAAGGCGAAGAATTTCAATTGAAGACCGGAGACAGTTTCTATTTCCGCAGCACGTCGCCACACCGCTGGGAGAATTGCGGCCAAACCGAAGCGGTAATTCTGTGGATCAACACGCCTCCGAGTTTTTGAACTATGCACGCTGCTACACATGTACTGATTGTTGCTGTATTCGCTGCGTTTTGCCGGGGTCAGACGCCTGCCCCGCAGCAGTTACCCGAGCTGCAGAAATTGTTGAACATCGATGCAAAAGACGTTGCCACGCGCCTCGAATTGATCCAAGAAATGCTGCTGAAGCAAGATGTGCAATCGAATTTGAGTCTGTTCCGGCAGCAGTATGGCGAGCGCGTAAAGCTGGAGCCGGTAGCGTATGCATCGGAGCGCGTACAGGTGATTCCGGGGTACTTGTTTTCGCGGCGCACGATCGAGGCGGGAAAGCGTTATCCGGCGCTCGTCATGGTGCATGGCGGATTTCACGACCACTTCGATACATATTTCTTTAAGCCGATCGCGCAAGCTGTCGAGCATGGCTATATAGTTTTGTTTCCCGAATACCGCGGCAGCAGCGGATACGGCGAAGTACATTACGAAAACTCGTACGGAAAGACCGATGTCGCCGATGTTCTTGCGGGTGCGGCGTTCTTGAGCAAGCAGCCGAACGTAGATCCGGACCGGCTTGGGATCGTGGGCCACAGCCGCGGAGGCATGGTCTCGATGCTTGCCATCGAGCAAGAGCCGAAACGCTTCAAGGCGGCCGTTGAAATTGCCGGTCTCGCCGATTTCGTCGCCTACATGAGTTACAAACCCGAGTTCCGCCGCCAGGAAGTGGCGCAGGAGGCCACGTTCGGCGGCAAGCTTCCGGACGAAAACCTGAAAGCGTACGTCGATATTTCGCCGATTAATCACGTCGACGCGATAGAGACGCCGCTTCTCGTTTTAGCGAACACGTTCGATCAGACGGTGCCCTTCGCGTTACATTCCGGGCGGATGATCGACATGCTGAAAGCGCGCGGCAAGGTCTTCGATTCGCATGTGTATGTGGATGCGCCGGGCTCACACATGTTCCCGTTCGCAAATACACCGGAGGCGGAGGACTGCTGGCGGCGTACATTCGATTGGGTCGGGAGATATCTCAAGCCATGAAATTTCGGTTTCGCGTGCTAGCGGCAGCGTGCTTATCCGTTTCGCTCCGAGCGCAGCTGGTGGAGCGCCCGCTAGTCACCGGGCGCGAGGTAATGGTGACATCGCTCGACCCGCTCGCATCGATGGCCGGGTTCCGCATTCTGGAGCAGGGCGGGAATGCCTTCGATGCCGCAGTCGCAGCGGCCATGACCATCACGGTCGTGGACCCGCGCATGTCCTCCATCGGCGGCCAGGGGTTTGCAACCATCTACGTGGCGGGATCGAGACAGGTGCGTGCGCTGAATTTTTTCGGCCCGGCGCCTGGTTCTGCGTCGGCTGAGGCACTCAAGGGCAAAGATTACACGCGCGGCATTCTGTCAACGCCCGTCCCGTCCTGTTTACGCGGGTATTGGGAGTTGCACCGGCGGTACGGGAAGTTGAAGTGGGCGCAAGTGGTGCAGCCCGCGCTCGAGCTTGCCGAGCACGGCTTCATCATGACTCCGTCGTTGAGCGATGATATTCGGGACGACCGCGCATTGCTCTTGCAATTCCCGTCCTCGGCAAGAGTACTCCTGCCCGGCGGCAAAGTGCCCGAGCCCGGAGAGCTCTTCGTGCAACGGGATTTGGCGCGCACGCTCCAACGAATCGCGGAAAAAGGTGCCGACGACTTCTACTCGGGAGGAATCGCGGATCGAATTGCGGCGTTCTTTCGCGAGCAGGGCGGCCTGATCACCAAGCAAGACCTGGCGGTTTATCAACCGAAATGGGTGGACCCGATCTCGACCACATACCGTGGTTGCACGTTCTACACCCAGCCGCCGAATAGCAGCGGTATTGCGGTACTCGAACAGTTGAACCTCCTCGAAGGCTTCGATCTGCGGAAGCTGGGCCACAACACGCCGCAATATTTATATATCGTTGGCGAAGCCATGCGCCTG
>JAFAQG010000863.1 GCA_019246575.1 Acidobacteriaceae bacterium | reverse complement strand
GAGCACATGGTGAGCGTGAACTTGAGTGGGGCGTACTTCGCGACAAAGGCCGTGTTGCCCGGCATGCGAGCTGCGGGTGAAGGATGCCTGATCTACATCTCTTCGATCAGCGGACTGTTTCCCGACGCTTCGGGACCCGCTTACCAGGCAGCCAAACGCGGCCTGGTGGGACTTGCTCATGCGATCCTGTTCGAGGAGAAGGGTAACGGCATCCGCACCTGCGCCGTTTGCCCAGGCCTTGTTGACACGGAGATCCTCGAGAAGCGGCCCGTGAGGCCCACGCCCGAGGTGTTGAAGAATGCACTTCAACCAGAAGACATCGCGGACATGGTAGTGGCGGTTGCGAAGTTGCCGCCGCGAGCCGTGGTACCGGAGTTACAGATCGTGCCTGCGAGGCTGTGACTTAGGCGAATACCCATCCGGCGAATTACGCGATCAACGCTGGACCGCCCATCTCGGGTAATACGTAAATTGCAGCGATGCCAAAATGTCGTGCCTTGCGGACCCGAGAACCGGTATGTAATATCGTTCGCCCTGAAGCTCTGAGCTCAAAATGAAATCCGAACTGGGCGCCCACTGCGCTCGCAGCGAAACATCGGTTTGCGTTCCTCCGCCTGGGAGGAAATTGTTGCCCGACTTGATCTGACGGTATTGCGCTTGTAGTCTTGATTTCGCACTGAACCAGTAACTTGTGGTGGCGACATAGGCTCTCGCGTCTCGACCGATCCAACTGCCGAGTAAGTAGCCATCGTTTGTATAGGAATCGTGATACTGGTCGTTGTAGTAGAGAAATTGTCCGCCTTGATCTTTTCGGTACAGCCAAGTTGAGTAAGTCTCGAATCGGAAATCAAGCTTCGTCAACCCTGGGATGTCTGTGAGGTACAGGCCTGGAGCCCAGGCGGCTCGCTTCGGATTGTCTAAGGGGTTCGGGTCGTCGTCGGCATAAGAATCCGAATAGACGGAAACGTAACGGCGCAACCCAGGCACGCGCCAACGGAAATCGAAGCCGCTGTGGCGGTCGCCCGGATCGTTCGCCGCCCCATAGTATAGACCGCCCGTGCTGCTGGTACTGAACAGGCTGCGCTCGACCGTTCCGAGCGTTAGCGGGTGGCCAACACCGCCGAAGAATGCCGACCGCGTGAACCCGACTTCGAAGTTGTCAGTGAGATCCAGGCTGATCTTTTGAGCGTTCACGAATGGACGTGGCGGCCATTGGTGGCCAGACAGCTTGCCAATGATAAACTCGGTGCGAATTTTACCCAGGCGCGACAGCAGGCCCGGCAATACAATGGGCCTTGTCTGCGCCAGCCGTAGCGAGTAAAACGGAGCGGCGTTGTTGCTGAAGCTAAAAGCGCTATCTTCGTCCGGTCCCCACCATAAGCTCTGCTTACCGAAGGTGATGTTTTCAAATCCTAGCTGCACGCCAGTGTACATTTCAAGTGGCGCAAAGCGGTTCGTTGCGGCGACAGGTTGCGCCGGCTGAACAGGATTGGAATCCGCCCCGGAAATGAATTGCCGTACCGCGAGGCTGTACGGGCCGGCGCCCGGCGCCTCCTCATACTCACCTCTGACGTATGCCGAGAACCTTCCCGACACGGCGTAACTCGAAAAGCCCGTGACGTTATTCATCCCGTTGCCGTAGGGCCGGCCGTAGTCGTTTGCGATTGTCTGTCCGAAATGGTAGCTGTCGCGCAGAGGCGCGCCCGAGATATTTGTCAGGCGTGTGTAAATCGATTCCAATCTGACCGTGTCTGCCGCGTTCGTCTCCGTGTTGAATGCAGCTTGTAAGTCGGAGATGAGCTTCAGCGCCTCCCGGTTCAGGGAGGAGCCGGTATCCTCTATTCTTTCCGCAAACGCCGCAGCCTCTTGTACCTGATGGGCGCACTCGAGGCGAGTCCAGGGTCCAAGATTCGAAACTTGATCCGGAATATAGCCCAAAGATGCGAGCCGCCGGAGTGCGGGATAAATCCAGCTGTCGAGCGACACATATACGGAGCCGAGACTGACGTTCGATGTGGGGACGAGCGCTGTCGGTGCTGCTTCAGCATCGCGTTCGAGCTTCGTGTGCCGAAGTCGGCTTCGAACATCGTCCTGGCTATGGGCGTGATAAACATACCGCCCGATCAGGTACCCTGCGGCGGCACCGACGAGAACGTCGGAAGGAAAATGACTGTTCGCGGTGATACGGGACAAACTCACCAGAGAAGCCAATCCGTACGCACTCCATTGCGTGATGGTATTCGGATATTCGCGCGCAAGCACGGCTGCGGCGGACCAGGCAAGAGCGGCGTGCTGCGATGGAAAAGACGAGCTCAGTGAGCTGGTGTTCCAAAACGAGCCCTGTGGGCCGCTGCTGCTCGGGCGGTCGCGCCCGGTGGCGATTTTGAGCGCTTCAGAGACAAAAAGCGAGTCGGTCATGGCCTCTGCCGTGAGAATGCCCGTTTGGCGCGCATGCTCGTTACTCGTGAACGTGCCGAAGGCGAACGACGTTGCGGCAGCCGCTCCGAACGCCGCCACGCCTGCATCTGAAATCCTCGCGCTTTCTTTGCGGTTTGCAGGATCGCCATGGATGAAGCTTATGCTGTGATGGTCCGTCGCGATCAGGAATCCAGTAGCACCCGCGAGTGGTACGATCCAGCGCAGATCTGCCATCCGCACGTGGAAGGGGCTGGCCCAAATCTGTTTCTGGTCGCTCCAGATTCGAGCGGGGCTGCCTGCGACCGTAACGGTTCGATCTTGTACTTGCGGATTGACGTGAAAATAATCGGCGAAGCTGGAAAGGAGGGGATTCTCGGTTTCCGACGGGCGTGGCGGAAGGAAATTGGGGAGCGCTGGGGCCAGTACCGGCTTCTCGCCCGAATAGTCGGACTGCGCCGGTTGCGAAT
>JAFAQG010000762.1 GCA_019246575.1 Acidobacteriaceae bacterium | reverse complement strand
CAACATTAACCGAGTGACCGGTGTTGACTACACTGGCTGGCAGACGGACGTCGGCTACAATGGCAGCACCTTCGGCGTATTCAGCGCCGGGACTGCAACTCCGGGATTGGATGATCGCAACACCGCTGACGTGATCGGTTGGCAGTTCAACGCGGGGCTTCCAGGAAGTTTCGTGTTAATGACGCCTGGATCAACCTCAGTCATTCTCGAAGTTGAGACTGACGCAAAGAACTTCACGGATGGCTTCATGATCGTCATCGATGGTAGCTCCGCAACCGTCGCAGCGTTTGCGCCCGCTCCGCCTTCCACTGGTCCGACCACGCCCGAGCCGGCGACTATGCTTATGCTCGGTACTGGTCTCCTGGCATTCGCAGGCCTCGGCCGCTTCCGCCGCAAATAGCCGGGTTCGCCGTCAGCCCTCACTCAGTCGGTGGCGTAAACGAACTGGTTTTGCCGCCAAACAGGCCTGCGCACCGGCTTAAGAGCTGGTGCCGGGCTGATGCGGTTCATCACTGTGATAACGGAATCGGCGTACGCTTCATCCGGGTTGTAGAGGTGCAGCTTGCCCGCCAAATCACGGTTTCGGTAGAGCGGGCTGTGGCCCAACTTGAACGCCACTTCGTTTAGACCCGCGCGAACGGTCGGAAATGGGTCCTGGCCATTATTCCACCCGAAAATGTTGTTGTTTCGGTAGGCTTTTCCACCCCCTGATTCCAGCACTGCGATACTCGGCAGCAGTCGCCAATCGAGCTGATTCTCGTCAGCCACACGGATGAAATCTGCCGCCAGATACGTAACCGGGCAATGCAGCCGGGAGAAGAATTTCTTGAGACGGATAGCGCGTGGATCGGGACCGATTGACTCTGGACGCTTCGCCGGTGGTGCAGGCTTCGAATGGGCCACCTTTTCCAGGCGCATCGTCAGCGGCAAAACCAGCAAGCCGAGAGCGATCGTGAGCTGCTTGGAATAGCCGGACACGGTTTTGGCAACCAATCCATAACCAAATCGCATAGGGACATGCTATCAGATTTATGGAATAAATACGAGCAGGTAAGTAGATGTTACCGTCCGGTCCCTAAGACTGCCATTGCCGTACGGGGAAAGGCGAATTTCCGCCCGAACTCGTCTATGACGTTCACCTGGCAGTCATACTTCCCCGGTCCAATATCCGCGACCGGCAATTGCAGCCAGACCGGCAGCGTACTCTCCCGCTTTTCGTATAGCCGGTTCGCCCGTATCGGCTGGCTTTCAAACACCTTCTTGTTGTTTTGGTACAACGCTAAACTGGCTTCCACGTCCGCCCGCCGGAAATTTTCCGGCAAACTCGCTGGAATCGTTGGATCGTAGACCTCTAGATACACCAGCAGGTTCTGCCCGGACCGGAACACCCTAGTGACATTGGGCATAAGCTTCTGCCCGTTATCGATTAAGGGATTGTTCGCCACCAGCTTCTTATCATTCTTTACGCCCGCGACTTGCTGGCTAACCGGCTCGCGCTGGTTGCTCAAAACCACCGAACTCACCCGTAGAGCCTTGCCCGCACTCAGGTCCGGAATGGTAAAAGGCGTCTCAAACGTTCCCACCTTGCCCTCCCCGTTTTCCCTCGCAACAAAGCGCAGGCGGTAATTGCCCGGCGTCAGCGTCACACCGGTGTCATATTGAATGCTCTTTCGTACCAGTTGGCTGGCCGTAGTCTCATTTACTTTCAGGGGAATCGTGTCGCGGACCGTGGCCGCCGGCCGGTTTCGCGTATCCCGATTTTGAATCTGAGAGACCTCGGCGATGAAGTCCAGTTCGGTCGCTTGTTTCGCCCCTTTGCTGTGGAAGGCCAGCGCCGAGCCGGGGATCTTGACCGAAATCGGCGCGAAGTACTTGTCCTTCTCCAGGCGGAAATAATCCACTTCGACCGCAATCGGCAGGTCGGTAACCGGGTTGTCGGACAGCAGCGCCTGTGAAAGCTGCGCCTCTTTATCGACATCGCGCATTCGCGCGAAAGTCGTCGGTCCGTAGTACCCCTGCCGGAAATCGAGCTTCGCTCGGAGGCCGGCATCTTTCGGCGCCAGCTTCACCTGAATCCGCCGGTAGCGCCCGTCCATCGCCGTATTCGTACTCACGTACGACAGAACGTAATAGCTGGTGAAGTCCTTCTGGACCTGCCGTATGCCTTCAGTGAGGTCGTTCGAATCGAGCAGCGCTTTGCCGCCGGTGTCCAAAGCCAGCGTCGCCAGCGTCTCCTGCTGATTGTTGAAGTTCTCTTTGAGCGCCCGCTGCCCCGCCCCACTATATAGGTTGTTCCCCACCGCGCCGGCCTGCGTTGCATCGCCCCCCGGAACCAACGCCGACAGTCCGCGAGCATCGATCGGATAGAAGGCGACGTTCGCCCGAACCGCTGTGTTGACGGTGGCACGCAACTGCGATTGGTTATCGACTCCGTTCTTCTGTATTCCACTTGAGATATAGATCAACGCCTTCTTTTCGGGATACTGTCCCAGTGTTCGCGCCGCATCCTCGAGCGCCGCCAATTTTAGATCCGCGTTGAAAATGTTGAACTCGGTCTCGTCCGCCACGAATTGGCCGCTCTGGTCCTGCGCATCGGCGCCTTCATCTGCGAATGTGGCGTTTTCGCTCGATTCGCCGATGCGGAACTTGTTAATGGTCGCGATCAACAGGTCGCGGTCGGAGGTGAAATCCTGGAGTGTCTGCAATGTCGCTCCGAAGGTCATGATGGCAACCGTATCGCTCGCCGTCATTTGCGTGCTCAGGAAATGAATCGCTGCCTGCTTCGCCCGGATCTGCTCGGCCGGTTGCATCGATGAAAAATCGAACAACAGGATCATCAAGCGCCGGTCCTGATATTTGGTGAGCATGCTGTTCGCGAGCGCTGCCTTCTCAGCCGCGGGGTTGTAGCCTTTTGGCGCGGGCGGTGGCTGCGCCTCAGGCGAGTCAACCGGCGGCAGAGCGCGCGTGTTCAAACGTTGCAGATCCACTGCCTGCAACTTCTGCAATTTGCCGTCTTCGTAAAGCTGAAAATC
>JAFAQG010000748.1 GCA_019246575.1 Acidobacteriaceae bacterium | reverse complement strand
GTTACCCGGTTCGGGTTCAGGCCAAGCTGGCTGGGCAGGGTCAACCGGTCGATGCCGGCATCCAGAAACGGCGCCAATGTTACCGGCCCCACAATCGGGATGCGGTACTCGTAATTGAATACCGAATAAGTGTCTCCGCCCGGCAGGATGAGCTGGTAAGTAGGGACAGTCACCGTGGCAGGCACCCCGCCCGGCAGATAGCGTGGAGTCCCATCTTTGTTCAATTCAGCGACGCTTGTATCCGTCGGAATCCACGCAACGGGGCTGATGGTCAGAATGTCGAATCCCCGCACGTCCGATTCACCGCCCATGTAATACCGCGTGATGGGCGGCGCAACCCTTCCGCCGTACCCGGTTACAAATCGCGAAGCCAAATGGAACCCCATCACGTTGCTCTTCCAGATGCCGCGCCGGAAATAGGCGATGTCGAGCGAGGGCTGCAGCATGTTTGTATTCCCGCCGATGATGCTGCCGGTGTATCCAAAAGACAAATTGAAGCGTAGGCCGCGAGTCGGAGTGATCGGGTGATTCACCGTGTTATAGGCAATAGACGGTGTGATTGTGCTCATTCGTATGCCGGTAAGCGGATTGCACGGCACCGAAGCGGGCGCACCCCCTGTAGAGGCGCAGTTTGTGTTCGTTTGTACCAGGGAACTTGGCCCTCCAACGCCCTGGAAATCGAGATAGTCGAAGTATTGCGTTGCAGCGGCAGTCAGAGGTCTTAACGTTTGCGTGCTGTAGGAGTAAGTTAGTCCGACACGCGTGAAGCTGCGCTTTAGCTGGTAACTCACGAAGGTCGTGAAACCGCGGCCGTTGGTAACATAATTCAGCAGATTCTGCGTACCTAACGAGTTGTAGTATCCGATTAGATTTTGCCCGGCGAGAATCGAAGCCTGCTGCCCCTGGTCGTAGCTGTACCGTTGGTAGAAGACCGTAAATCCCGCTTGGATGGGCCTATCGAATAAATACGGCTCCGTAAATCCGAACTGAACGCTGCTCAGGAGCGTGCCGATCTGGCTGCTCAGGCTCAGCGTTTCTCCGAGACCCAGGAAGTTGTTCGTCGAGTAAGAAAACCCGATGAAGCTCCCCGATATACCCGAAACGCCGCCATTCAACTGAATCGAGTTCTTACCGCGCTCCTTGAGTTTAAGAAGCAGATCGACCGTATTCGTCTTTGTGTCGCGCGTAACCGTTGCCGCGTCCTCCGGCTTCAGCGGCTCGAAATACCCGAGCTGGTTGAGCCGCAGAATGCTCGTTTCCCAAAGCTGGTTGCTGTAAAGATCCCCCTCGTTGATCAGCAGTTCGCGGCGTATGACGCGATCCCGAGTCGTGGTGTTGCCCTGGAAGTCGATGCGACGAACAAAGAACTGATGCCCTTCATCGATGTCGATCGTCAAATCGATCTGGTCTTTGCCGGGAACGGGCTCCGGATCGGGCGAGGGCACGAAATCGATGTAACCGAAATTCCCATATAGCTTCTTCAGATTGTCAAGACCCTTCTGTAACTTCTCCGTCGAAAACGTATCTCCGGGCGCCATGCCGAACACTTGCCGGGCGATCAAATCCGGCGTTTTAAACAGCTTCATTCCTACGAAATTGAAATTCCGGAGATAAAACTTGTCTCCTTCCGAGATCACCATCGTGATGTCGGCGCGCTTGCCAGGCTTTTTGGGATTGAATAGCGGAATCTTCACGCCTCTGCCGTACACGTCATACACCTTCTCCGAATGGTTGATCACGCGCGCTTCGAAGTAACCGCGCGATTGATAGAACTGCCGGATTCGCTCCGAATCCTCGTCGAGCTTGGTCGAATCGTAGGTGCGCGCAAATAGGCTCTCGAACAGCCAGGAATGAGGAATGCCGATCGGCTTCAGATTCTTCATCGCCCGAATGACGACGCGATCGCTGAACACGCTATTCCCGTCGAGTATGATATGTCCGACTTTGACCTTGGGACCCTCGTTGATCGCGAATGTGATATCCACTCCGCCCGGGGGCACCTGCCTGATCTGAGGCGTGACCGTTGCGTATTGATGTCCGCGTTCGGCCAGATACTCTTGGAGCACGTTTCTCGCGTGCTGCACTTTCCCGGGATCGAACTGCGACTCCGGCGTTAGGGCAACCTTTCTATCCTTGAACCGGTCGAGGATTTCGGACTTACTGATCGATTTATTACCTGTGTAGTCGATAGTGTGAACCGTTCTCCGCTCGGTTACCACAAAGACGAGAATGATGCCGCCGTTCGGACCCTTCTCCTTCTCGATCCGCAGATCGTCGAAACGCCCCGTATTCCAAAGTGCGACAAAATCGCGGTGAATCGATTCTTCATCGTAGACATCGCCCTTTTTCGTTAAGATTAACCCCCGCATGGTGTCCTGCGGGACCCGGCGCTGGCCTCGGAATTCGATGCCCTCGATGATGTTTTCACCGACGGTCGCCGGTTTTGCTTCCTGAATGTTGGGAGCATTCGGCGGCTGCGCCGGCCGCTGCGGCTGTTCCGGAACGTTCTCGAACGGATTCTGCTGCGGAGGGTTCTGTTGCCCGGGCGGATGCTGTTGCTGGGGAGCATTCTGCTGTGGGGGAGGAGGAGAGGGCTGTTGATTCTGCCGGCCGGCCGAGTCTTGCGGCTGCGCGCCGTGAGATTCGCCGGAATCGGATGCCGCAATTACAGGCGTTGTCATCAGCGTAGCAGCGCACACGCTACACGCAAGGAAGACAGACCACATCGGCATACGCAGGCCTGTAAGCCTGTGACGAATCATCTACTTGCGAATCCTTTCCCCGCCGCGTGAAACTCCCCTGACGTCGCACCACCTATGCGGGTTTCAGCATAGGGCAACTCAAGGATAAGGAGGCCCCGATCGCAGACTTAAACTCCCTAGTGTAACGAATGCAAACTCCCGGACACGCCCTTCAAATCCGGATCAGGGACTGCCATACACTGAGGGCATGAGTAAACGATATTCGGCGCCGCCACCGATGACTATCAACACATCGAAAAACTATTCTGCGACGCTCGAGACTTCTCGCGGGGATATCGTTGTCGATCTTTTCGCCAGCGACGCTCCAAAAACCGTCAACAACTTCGTTTTCCTCGCCCGGGAAGGTTTTTACGACGGCACAACCTTCCATCGCGTCATTTCGAATTTTATGATTCAGGGCGGCGATCCCACCGGAACGGGGACCGGCGGGCCGGGCTACAAATTTGAAGACGAAACAAAAAACAATACTCACAAGCACAAAGTCGGGTCGCTCTCCATGGCCAATGCCGGACCGAATACGAATGGCAGTCAATTCTTCATCACGCACGTCGTCACCGACTGGCTCGACGGCAAACACACTGTCTTCGGACAAGTGCGCTCGGGACAGGACGTGGTCAACGCTGTCAAGCAGGGCGACACGTTGAAGTCCGTGAAGATCGAGGAGTCCTGAGGCCCGCGCTTTCAAAATGACGAGAACGCGAGCCTGGGAGATTGTTTGTGAGTTCGTTCAAAACGAGAATCTACGCCGTCACATGCTGGGCGTCGAAGCGTGCATGGTCGAATACGCGCGTAAGTTCGGGGAACACCAGGAGCTCTGGGCCATAACCGCGCTGCTACACGACTTTGACTGGGAAATCCACCCCAGCGCTCCGGATCACCCGATGAAAGGGGAGGCGCTTCTTGCGGAACGCGGCGTTAGCGAGGAGGCTCGCCGCGCGATCCTGTCGCACGCGAATTACAGCGGCGTTGCGCGCGTTTCACTGCTCGAGAAAGCACTGTTTGCGTGCGACGAGCTCTCGGGATTCCTGGCCGCCTGTGCTTATGTCAAGCCCGGCAAGACTATCTATGAGGTTGACGTGCCTTCCGTCAAGCGCAAGCTGAAGGACAAGGCGTTTGCACGGAATGTTAGCCGCGAAGACATCCTCAAAGGCGCTCAGGAATTGGGCGTACCACTGGACGAGCACCTTTCGTTCTGCATCGATGCGATGAAAGCGCGCGCACCGGAACTCGGTCTAGCGGGGACTGCGCAGGCTCAAAACGCTTGATGCCACGATCCCTGGCGGGAATCAGTGATCGTGCCGTTCGCGTGCCATGCGGAGCCCTTCGACGTCCTGGTGCAGGGCATCGCGGCTGCTGGCCTGCAGCGTGTTATGGTCCAGGATGTTCTTAACGTCGTCGATGCACTTGTCCAACTCGCCCTTGTCGAAATGGCCTTTCGTCAGGTGCCGGTCGAAAGTTGACAAGCTACGTTGGGCATTGCGATACCGCTCCCGTTCTTTATCGCCGCCATGCTCCAGATCCGCTGCCGCCCGCAAATCGGACTGCGTACGGTCGATTAGATCCCGTATATGGTCGAAGTCTCTGTATTCCTGGAAATAGCCCGCCGGCGCAGCCGAAAGCGGCATAGCGGTCGTGCTCGCCAGCCCGAAACCTAGAGTAAGCAGCGCTACGGGCGCATAGAATGCCTTCATTTCGCCTCGTAAACCTGCTTATGAGACGCCCGGCGGAGGAAAGTTTTGCTCCCGAAACACGGGGCAGACGGATTAATTTTCCATGAAGCGGTACGCGATCATGTGGCAGACGATCAGGTGCGCATCCTCTATCCGGCCCATATGGTGCACGGGTACCTGAATATTCAGTTGCGCAAGCTTGGCTAGCTTGCCGCCGTCTCGGCCCGTCAGCCCTATAGTTTTGCACCCAGATCCATTCGCGTGTTCGATGGCCCGGAGCACGTTTGGCGAGTTGCCCGATGCGCTGATTCCCATCACAAGATCCTGCGGTTGCGCAAAGTTCTTGAGCTGCTCTTCGAAAACGCAGTCGTAGGACACGTCATTCGAATAAGCGGTTATGGTGGGAAGCGAATCGGTGAGCGCGAGTATTCGGAAACGCGTAGGCCGCTGAAAGCTGGCGCCCTTTACCATGTCGCACG
>JAFAQG010000735.1 GCA_019246575.1 Acidobacteriaceae bacterium | reverse complement strand
CTACCAGAAACGGCAGCGTTCGCATCGCAGCTTCGAGAAAGCGCCTCGACGTCACGCCCCAGCCGCCACCGACGGTGTTGTTGAGCACGATAATGCCGAGTCCGCCCAGCGTGAAGCCGCCCCAATACAGGAACGCGAATAAGTAGGACTGAAAAAACTGTTGCCGGCTCACGAACAAACCGACGATACACAGCAGCAGCCCCACCACTCCTACCAGACCTGCGATTCTCTGGATACTCGCCGCGCCTGGGCCGAGCCGGAAATCCGGGACGGGAACGTAATCGTCTCTTCCGTGGACCCTCATTGCGCGCCTCCCGCCGCCGTCGCACTCGTACTCTTTGCCGCCGCTTGTTGGGCCAGATTCGGAGGCGCGTTCTGGCTCATTTGCAACGCCCGTATGTACGCCGCTATGCGCCACCTGTCATCCACGGCAACTCGCGAGGCGTAGCTGTACATCGCGCCGTAACCATTGGTCATAACGTCGAAAAAGTGCCCGATCGGAGCATTCACTAGCCGGTCATCGTGATAACTCGGCGGCTGGCGGAAGCCCCGCGTCACCACCAGCCCGTGCCCGTCTCCCAACCGCCCATGGCAGGGCGAACAGTAAATATTGAACCGCTCTTGTCCGCGCGCCAAGTCCGCCCGCGTAATCTGTATCGGAAAAGAATCGATGTCTTTGCCGTTCACTTTGCCCGTGTATCGCGCCTGATCGATCCGCAACTGCCCCCGTGCCACGGTATCGTCAATCGTCGGCCGCGCAGACCGCCCGTCATCAAAGAACGTCGTCGCTGCATACGGCTTATAACGCGGCTGATTGTGCATGTCCTGCCTGCACCCTGCCATGACCACGCATCCCATCGCGATGGCAGCTATCAACCCGCTTCTGCTCACTCCGGGCCCGGAACGAAGTGACCGCGTAAACAGACGTCCCGAGTGGTCCGCGACTCGCTTACATCGGAACAAGCGTCACCTCGATCCCCCCGGCACTCCTCAGAAACTCCAGCACGTCCGCGCTGCGAAATTTCGGGTCCGCCGATTCGATACACAGGAAAAACTTGTCTATCGACGCGCGCTCGAACTCCGGTATGTTGAACACCGGATGGTACGGCTGGGGTAATCCGTTCATCGCGAGCATGCTGATCAAAGCCGTCAGCCCGGAAAACAAAATCATGCACTCGAATGTGATCGGAATGTACGCCGGCCAGCTGTTCAAAGGCCGCCCACCCACGTTATGCGGATACGCAATCACCGTCATCCACTCGAGCAGCCCAAACCCGAACAGCACTCCGCAAATCCCCGCCGCCAGCACGCAGTTTGCGACATAGTTCTTCCGATATCCCAGCGCCTCCGCCAAGCCCAGCACCGGCATCGGCGTATACGCGTCCATCCTCCGGTATCCCGCCGCATACGCGCGCTCGCACGCCCTAATCAGTTCCTCCGGCGTCTCGAACTCCGCCATTGCGCCGTGAATCGTGGAAAGGTCTTCGAGCTCCGTTTCCCCGTTCATAGCTCTCCCTCAACCGCCTCTTCCATCGAGTACGGCTCGTGATGCACCACTTCGCGCACCTCGAAGATCGAGATCGAGGGCAACGCGCGCACAAACAGGAAGATCAGGAACATGAACGTGCCGATCGTGCCTGTATATGTGGCCCAGTCCCATTTCGTCGGTATGTACATGCCCCAGGATGAGGGCAGGAAATCGCGATGCAGGCTCGTTACCACAATGACAAATCGCTCCAGCCACATCCCGATGTTCACCACTATCGAAAGCAGCCACACCAGCACCACATTCCGCCGCACCCGCTGCGACCACAGTGCCTGCGGGATCAGAATGTTGCACGAAATGAGCATTGCGTAGCTCCAGCCGTACGGCCCCGTCATGCGGTTCCAATACATGAAGCTCTCGTATCGGTCGCCGCTATACCATGCGAAGAACGCTTCCATCGCATAGCCGTACGCGACAATCAGTCCGGTCCCGAGCATCACCTTCGCAGCCGATTCAATGTGCCGCAGCGTGATCAGGTCGCGCATGTTGTACCAGGCGCGCAGCGGAATGATAAGCGTCAGCACCATCGCAAAGCCGGAGTAAATCGCGCCCGCAACAAAATAAGGCGGGAAAATCGTGGTGTGCCAGCCCGGCAGAATGCTGATTGCGAAGTCGAAGGACACCACCGTGTGTACCGAAAGCACCAGCGGCGTCGACAATCCAGCCAGCAGCAGGTAAGCCTTCTGATACCTGTGCCAGTGAATTGCAGATCCGCGCCAACCGAGCGCCAGCACGCCGTAAATGCGCCGCTGCCATAAATGCGGCGCGTTATCTCGCATGCTCGCCAGATCCGGAACCAGCCCCGTGTACCAGAAAACCAGCGAGATCGTTCCGTACGTCGAGACTGCGAATACGTCCCACTCGAGCGGACTGCGCGGCTGCGGCCATAGCCACATCGAGTTCGGATACGGAAAGAGCCAGTACGCAAGCCACGGTCGCCCCAGGTGCAGAATCGGGAACATGCCCGCCATCGCAACTGCGAACAGCGTCATCGCTTCCGAAAAACGATTGATCGAAGTGCGCCAGTCCTGCTTCAACAAAAACAGAATGGCCGAAATCAGTGTTCCGGCGTGCCCGATACCGATCCACCAAACGAAATTGACAATCGCGAATCCCCACCCGATCGGGATGTTCACGCCCCAGATGCCGATTCCTTTGTAAAACAGCAGCGTGCTCGCGAACATCAGCAGGTTCACGAAGCAGAACGCGATAAACGCGCCCACCATCCATTTCTTCGGCGTGCGTTTCCACGGCAGGTAAACGACATCCGCGATTCGCGTCGTGACGCTCTCGAAGGTATGGCCGGGCCCCAGAATGCGATCGGGACCTGGGTCCGCTATCTGTTGCTGATCAAGCCTTTCCGGTGTTGTTGCCACTGTCGCCCCTCAGCGCTTGGTTAGGGTTCCGAACATAGCCCAGATACACGGTTCTTGGCCGCGTGTCTAAGTCGTCCAGCAAGTTATATTTCCGCGGTAATGCCTGGAGCTTTGCCACCTTGCTGTCTTTGTCGTTCAAATCGCCGAAAGTAATTGCGTCCATCGGGCAAACCTGCTGGCACGCAGTCAGCACCTCGCCGTCGCGAATGCGCCGGTTCTCTTTCTCTGTCTTGATCTTGTTCTCCTGAATTCGCTGCACGCAGTACGAGCACTTCTCCATCACCCCTCGGCTGCGAACCGTAACGTCGGGATTCCGTACGCCATATAAACTCTGCGTGTTCCAATCGGAATACAAATAGAAGTTAAACCGCCGTACTTTGTAAGGACAGTTATTCGAGCAGTAACGGGTCCCAACGCAACGGTTGTAAACCATTTCGTTCAGCCCTTCATTGCTGTGAACCGTTGCGGCCACCGGACACACCACTTCGCACGGCGCGTTCTCGCAATGCATGCACGGAATCGGCTGGTTGTAAAACTCGGGATCGTCCGCGTTCCCGTGATAATACCGATCCACTCGGATCCAGTGCATATGCCGGCCGCGCGCCACCTGGTCTTTACCCACCACTGCGATATTGTTTTCCGCCTGGCAGGCGATGATGCACGCGCTGCAACCCGTGCAGACATTCACGTCGATCGCCATGCCCCACTTGTAGCCTTCGTATGGCCATGGCTTGTATTGGGTCAGCCCCGGCGGAAGCGGCTTTTCCTCCCCTTCGGCCGTAGGAAAGTTGGGGTGCTCCTGAAACTCCGTGATGTCCGCCGCACGCACCGGAGCACGTCCAGCCATCACCTGTGTTTCCTGAATGTCGGCCAGTCGGTAGTGCTCACCCGTCTTCTTGACCGATCCCGTTGCAACAAACGGTGTACCCGCGTTCTGCAGCGTGTACGCGTTATAACCAATGTCGTTGCCGACCCGGCCCGCCGCTGTACGCCCGTACCCGAACGTGATCGAAAACGAACCTTGCGGTAACCCCGGCTGAATCCATGCCGGCCCCACGACGCTCGCGCCGCCCACTTCTACCCGCAGCAGGTCCTTCGCCGCCACCTTCATGTTCTGTGCGTCTTTTGGACTGATCAGAACCAGGTTGTCCCACGTGATCTTCGTGTGCGGTTTCGGCAGCTCCTGCAGCCAGCCGTTGTTTGCATAGCACCCGTCCCAGATCGTCGGGTCCGGCCGGAAGACGATCTCGGTCGCGCTTGTGTCCACCGCGGGCAGCGCCGGCAGTGCAACCGTTCCGCTCGTCTGGATCGTGTTCGACTTCATCCCCGCTACCCAGCCGTCATGCAGCGACGTCTGCCAGAAGCTGTTGAAGTCCGCGGCTTTACTCTGCGCCTGCCAGTACGCCTTCACAATGTCGTGCGATGTCTGATCCGGCTTGCCCAGAAGTATGGTTACAATCTCGTGCGCGGATTTACCGTTGTACAACGGTTGAATCAGCGGTTGCTGAATCGTCACCGTTCCGTCAAACGCCCGCGAATCCGACCAGGTCTCTAAATAATGCGCCTCGGGCACGTGCCAGTGGCTGAACATCGCCGTCTCGTCGAATCTCTGGCCCAACGTCACAACCAGACGCGCCTTCCGGATCGCGTCTTTGAAGTTCAGCGACGCCGGCGTGCTGTAAACAGGATTAACGCCGATCATGACCAGAACTTCGACATGCCCGCCGTTGAGATCGCTCGTCAGTTCCTCGATCGAATGCGTACCATCCGGCTCCACTCCCTCGAGCACAAGAACCGTTTCTCCAACATTCCCGAGTGCTGCATTGATCGCATGTGCCGCCAGGTGTACGCTCTCGGGCTGATACTCGCCCGGTATCACGACCGATCTGCCTCTCGCGCTTTTCAGATCGTCAGCTACCGCGTTAACCCATCCGGGAGCACCGCCGCCCGCTTCCGGAGCGCTCGCCCCGCACGCCTTCGCGAGCTGATACGCAACCGCCGGAACCTGCGCGCTTTTCACCGGCATTCTGTGATCCGCAATCGAGCCGCTCACCGTCGGTGTCGATTCGATTGCATAAAAGCGGTTGCGCTTATTGCCGTCCTCGACCGCTCGCCGCTTCGAGAACTGCTTCGAATACGCCAGCGCCGCCGGACCGTTATTTAGAAAATCCGAGTCGAGACTGACAACGACATCCGCCTTCGACAAATCGTAAGTGACGATCGCGTTTCGGCCTGCAATCTTCCTCGCGGCGCTCGCAACGGCAGGATTCACGCCAGGCTCGTGTACATACCACTTCGCCGCCGGCCATTGCCCGAGTAGCGTTTGCATCTGCGAAATGAGCGTGGGCGAAGTCGTCACGCCGCTCACAATCGCCAGCCCTTCACCTTTTCGCGAACCCAGCCCCTGAGCCTCCGAGCTGAAGATGCCCGTAAACTCCGCAAACGTGCTCAGCCGGCCTTCCTTCAGCACAGTCTGCGAACGATCGGGGTCGTACAGGTCCAAAACGGAGGCCTGCTCAAAAATCCCC
>JAFAQG010001048.1 GCA_019246575.1 Acidobacteriaceae bacterium | reverse complement strand
TCTGGGTTGCCGCCTCGGTCGTGATCACCTTGCCCTCTTTGTCGCGCTCGGTGGTGTGGACGTTGTTCATGTCGAGAATCACGCGGTTGTTGGCGGCATCGGCATGGGGGATGGCTTCCTCGGCGACAATAATGCGCGGTCCTTCGCCGCGGTCTTTGCCGCGCTGCTGCAGCTCCTCAGGCGGCGTCACGTCGGCGATGAACACGTTGTGCCAGGTAATTTGTTTCGTCAGATCCGTGTTGACATTTCCGACGTAGACCACTGTGTTGGGAAACTGCTCATCGAAGATGCGCGACTCGATGGCCCCGGTCAGCTGCGCGGCGACGTAATTGCGGGCCACCCTTGATTCGAGGTGAAGCGAGAGCGGAGTCAGCCAGAGCGAAGCGAGCGCGGTCATCATCAGAGCCAAAACCGAGAACAGTAGCACCGGGCGGGCGACGCTGAGACTCGGAATACCTGAGGCGCGCATCGCGATGATTTCGCTATCGGCCGACATGCGGCTGAGCCCGATCAGAATGCCGACGAGGACGCCCAAAGGCAGAGCAAAGGGGATCGTCGAGGGAAGCGCGTAGAGCAACAGACGCGCCACTACAGGAGCGGGGGCCGAGGTTTTGACCAGCAGAACCGAGAGCCGCTCGATAGTCCTGAGGAAGAGGACAAAAATGAACAGCAGCGTTCCCAGACTGGCGCTGGTGATGACTTCACGAAAGATCGCGCGCCCGAGAATCCGCATGAGCTAGGGTGTCGACAGGAGCGCAGGCGGCGGGACGATCGGCAGACGTCCCGCTTCCTCTTCGGAACGGCTCAGATCGATGTTGTCAAACAGAAGCGACGGGCAGATGACCGAGGACGTCGTGGCATCCGAACCGGCATCGGCGAGATTAAAGCTCGAGCCGTTGTTCACATAGTTCAGGACGTAAGGACGATCGGAAGCGGCAGCTACATCGCGAAGGTCTTTGGCGCTGAACTCGCGGAAACGCCAGCCGCGCACCAGCTCCTCATGGCCGTCCGGGTAGACACGATAGGCGAGCAGTGGGACATTGGCGGTTCGCGCGTAGCCGTTTTTTTGCAACTGCCGCGCGATGCTTTGTAATTCCTGGAAATTCGCGGTGGAGGGGAAATCGAGGCGACGGATAACGACTCCATATTTCAAGTTCGCGGCCTTGACTTTCTCGACTAGCCGGGCTTTGAGTTGCGCTTCGGGAACGGCTTCGGAGGCGCGCACGAACAGATTACCTACGACCGCCGCCTCGGCGCCCCACCCGCCCGGCAAGCGTCCATGGCCGTTTGAGGCAGCGACTTCGCCCACCGGCAGACGGCTGGAGAGAAAGCCTTTCAGGACACCTTTCTCAACGATGGTGACGTGTTGCGCCGCCACGCCTTCGTCGTCGAACGCATAATGTCCGGCAAGGGGCTTGCCCTGAAACTGCTCCTCGACGGGATTGTCGTCGATGCTCATCCAATCTGGCGTGACTTTGGAACCGACGCGAGAAGCCCAAACGCTCTCGATGGGCATCTGCGAACCGGAATTCTCGGATCCTGGAGGGGCCAGCGGCTTGCGCTGTAGCCGGATGGCATCGGTGAGAATGTCGGCCATCAGTTCCGCGGCAGCCTCCTGCTCAAACAACACCGGGCCGCTGTAATTTTCGGCCCAGGGCGCCTTCGCCAAAGCCTCGGTTTCGGCGGCCACCGTTTCCGCGGCCTTGCTTAACTCCTGCTCCTTGGGCAGCTCGGAGAAATGCAGCTCGGTGAGAAAGCGGTGATTCCAAACGCGGCTTCCGTCGGGAGCCAGTCCGCTCGCGATGATGGCGATGTCGTTCAATTCCTCCGGAATACGAACGACCGTTCCTTCGGTGTTCACCACGCGGTAGTTGGTTTCGATGGAGCGCAGGCGGACGTGGGAATCCACGACCTCTGGATGAGCCGTGAAGCGCGCGGAAATCTGCCGCACGACATCTTCCCAGTGCTTCTCGTCGAGTTTTAGCGTTACGAGCGGCTGAATGTTTTTGGCGGGCGTGACAGACGAAAAGTCGGGCGTTTTGTCCGGCTCGGCAATTTCGTTCAAAGCGGACCGTTTGCGCACGATTTCGCCGGCGGCCAGCTTGTACAAGGCGTCGGCCGAAAGCCAAAGATCGGTGCGCAGCGCCTGGTAATCGTCATCGATGGGCAAGGGACCGAGCCGGGCGTTGGAGGTGTAAATCGAGTTGGTGTTGTCGAATTTGTAGTCGCCGATGCGCACGTCGACGCGCGGCTGGCGAAAACGCGCGTGTGTAGCACCGAGTAAACCGCCGAGACTCGCGGTGATGATTAACTGATCCGCATCGTTGCTGACGTACTGCACAAAGTAGGGCTTGTCGAGATCGTTCAGCTTGAGCGTCTTGGCGCGAGCCAGCTCGTCGAGCATGGCGCGCAGTTGCACGTCGCTACGCGCGTCCGTCAAGGCATCTGCCGCCGAGCCGAGGAACGAGGCAACGGCGAACAGCAGCGCAGCGCCAGCGCACAGGAAACAGCGGCGCGCGTTCATTGGGCCTCGGGCCGCGGCAGCAGCGGCGGCTTGGCTTGTGAATTCTGCTTTTTCTGGGTCTCGATTTCCGAGACAAGAATGGCCGGTGAAATGGCCGAAACCGGAACGCTGCCCGATTCAGCGCCACAATACCCGTTAAAGACTTCGGCGTGGTTCGAGGTGGCGAGGATTTTCTGAAAGCTCGCCAGCGGCGTGCCGACGATGTCGACGCCGCGGATCAATTCATCGGGCCGGCCGTCTGGATAGACGCGATAAACGACGAGCGGTACGACGGTGAAGGCCTGCAGGCCCTGACGTCCGGTGGTCGTGTAGCCGCTCGACACTTCCTGAAAATAGAGCCCGTATGGCTTGGCTTGCCGCTTGATTTCCTGGATGAGCTGGTTGCGTAATTCCGCGTCGGAGACCTGCTTAGATGATTCGACAATCAGGTTCGATTGACGCGAAACGACTTCAAAACCGGGCTGCCGCCGTCCATGGCCATTGGATTGATGAAATTCGCCGACGGGCGAGCGCGACAACAGGAAGGTCTTTAAGACACCGCTCTCGACCACCTTTACGGGCCGGGCTTTCACGCCTTCGTCGTCGTAGTCGTAATGGCCGATCAGGTCGGTGCCGTTGAAGGTCTGGCGCGTTGGATCAAAGTCGACGTCGATGAACTCGGGGAGAACTCTTTGACCCAACATTTTGGTGAAAGTTTGCCCTTCCTGCACGTCTTTCTGGCGGTGCCCTTCGATGCGGTGTCCGAAGATCTCGTGAAAAAACACAGCGGAGGCACGGCCGGAGAGAATGGCGGGACAGACGATGGGCTCAGCGGGCGGAGCAACGGCCAGCGCGTCGACAACCGTAGCGACGTTTTGCACCTTGGCCTGAATGGCGCTGTCGGAGGGAAGATGAGCGGGATCGGATGCCTCGATCGTGTCAAATGTGCGCACTTCCATTCCGTCCGGCGCCAGGGCGATGCCATTGATTTCAATGCGAAACAGATCGGTGCCCTGCTGGATGGCCGAGCCTTCCGTATTCACGAAGGTGCGCGTCTCGCGTTGCGCGAGAAAACTTACCCCCGAACCGAGGATGTTGGGGTGCCTTTTGAACTCGGCTGACCAGCCGCGCAGTTTCTGGGCCCAGGCGTTGCTGTCGTAGCGGTAGATCTCGGGAGCCCGCGAGAAACTTTGGGGCGATTCGGACGAAAAATCGGCATCTTTTTCGGCTTGTTCGGCAAGAAGCTGCTCATCCGTTTTCAACTGCAGGAAGCGGCGCGATGCTGTGCGGTAGACACGATCGGTCTCCGACCAAAGAGCGCGTCGAATCTGGTTAGC
>JAFAQG010000995.1 GCA_019246575.1 Acidobacteriaceae bacterium | reverse complement strand
TCCTTCGCTGGCCGGAGTAGCGGGCGTAGGAATCTTCGGCAGATTCCTCAATGACGGAGGCGCCGGTGTGCTTGGCGGCCCTGTGAATAACGGTGTAGTCGCTGCTGACGCACAGGGCGAAATGGACTACTTCGTGAATGCCGGCGTATGGGGTGGACTGCCTGCCGCCGGCTCCTTCAATCTGATTACACCTTTGGTTGGGAGTCTGCCAGTCCCATCGCCATTCTTTACATATGTGATCATTCCAGGACCGGTTTTGGCGGTTCAGGAACTGGCGGGTTACGTGAGCACAGATCTTCAGCCGTTCAGTGAAGTAAAGTTCCCCCTAGATGTGGAGGACGACGACACGGCTGCGCTAGTTGCAGATGCCCCGGAGCCTAGTTCGTATTTGTTGTTTGGCGTCGGGTTGGGGGCGCTCAGCGTAATTGCACGGCCTTTCCGCCGTTCAAAATAGATTCCCGGCCCGCTTCGATGACACGCTCGTTGTAGCTGCTGTTCGCGGGTGTAGCCATGATGCCGGTTTCGTCGAGTTCTCCGAGAATTGATCGACGCTGACGAACGTCGCTGCGCGGAATCGATTCCACCCGGATGCACGCGTCAATGATGTATTCAATGGATCGGTACCCATACCCGGCCGGAACGAGAGCACTGCCGCCGAAATCGAGGTATTGGAAGTAATCGGGATTCGGCTCGGTATACTGCGTGGCTCCCGGATCGTTGCTCGCTCGTGCGTATGAATATTTCATACCCCGGTACTGATCCGAGTGCGAGATCAATGCCCCGTCCGCGGCGCCTTTGCAGTACATCGTAAGCTCCTGCGTATTGCTGCCGGCGGCGGCGTCGGGGTAGCCCAGGGCATTCTGCACGTTGAGACATGCGCCGTTGCTCCAAATCACCCGCGCATCGCTCCAAAGAAATCCTTCCTTCCCGTTTGGAAACTGGTCGATTACTCCGTAGACGCTGACTGCCGCCGGGATCAGCCCGGTGATGAAGTGAACCAGATCGACATAGTGACAGCCGATATAGGTGAAGGCATCGGAATTAGCCGTAGTCATCCAGTTTTGGAAGTTCGAAGAGCGGTAATACCACTTTTCGAGCAGACACGCAGTTCCTAGTTTGAATTCCCCAAAGAGCCCGGCCCGGTAATTGCGCCGAGCCATCAGGCTGCGATGGTCAAAACGCTTGTGGTAATCAATTCCGACCACCAAGCCGCGCGAATGTGCTGTCTGCGCGATCTCGACAGCGTGAGCATGCTTCAGCACCAGAGGCTTGACGGTACAGACGTGCTGGTCGTGGCGGAGCGCCGTCATGATGACGTCGAAATGCAACGGGTCCGGAACGGCAACAACCACGATATTGCCCGGTGACATGCGCGCGATCAGATCGCGAAACAGATCAGGTTCGGGCTTATCGGAATCACCGCTGTTCGGAAAACAGCGGAACGACTGGCCTGGGAACGCCTCGGCCAAAGTGCGGGAGGCACTTAGGGCTTGCACCGTTCTGCGGCGCTGTGCACAGACGGAGATTTCGCCGAGTCGTCCTTGCCGCTGCAAATGATAGAGAGAAGGCAGAAGCTGATCATGCGTAATCATGCCGCCTCCGACCACAAGAACTTCCGGCTTGCTCATCAGGCTGCTGCTCTTGCAGTGAGTTCCGCGAATGCCTCTTCGAGTACCGCCACACTTTCGAGAATTGCCGGCTTATCAATGACCAAGGACGGAGAAATTTTAACGGTTCCGCCGCCCAAGCCGACGGGACTGAACATGAGCACGCCTTTTTCGACGCAGCGCTCGACCACATCCCATGCCAGATCGCCATCCGGTTCTTTCGTACCGGGAATCACACAGGAAACACCTGCGACCAGCCCCTTGCCATCGACGCTGCCGATCTGCGGAAAGCGCGACTGAAGCGCACGCAGGCGATCATGCAAGACACTGCCAGTGCGGCAGGCGTTACCCGCGAGATTCTCCGAGAGAACGAGGTCAATTGAAGCGAGTGCAGCGGCGCAGCAGATCGGATTTCCTGTGTGCGTGGATGTCATGCTGCCCGGCGGATGCAGGTCCATAATGTCCGGCCGGCCTGCGACAGCCGAGATCGGCAACGAGCTGGACATACCTTTTCCGAAGAGGGCCAGATCGGGAACAATTCCGTAGTGCTCGAATCCCCAAAGCGTTCCTGTCCGGCCAAAGCCGGCTTGTACCTCATCGCAAACGAGCAGAGCGTTGTGTTGTGTGCACCATTCGCGCAGGGCCTGCATGTATTCGACGGGTGCGAAGGCTGCACTTCCGCCCTGGTAAGTTTCGAGAATGACACCGGCCACATCTGCGGGCCCAATGTTCCGTTCACGCAATGCGCGTTCGAACCCCTCAAAGGAGTTGTCCCTGGTTCGGAAACCATCGGGGAAAGAAATCTGGATGAAGCCAGGGTCGAGATTGACGATCCATTCCTTTAGCGATGGAATGCCCCCTGCCTGCTGCGATCCGAGCGTACGGCCATGAAAGGCTTTGTCGTAAGAGACGATGACATGCTTGCCGCGGCCGCCGGCCCTCGACCCGTGTGTTCGGCACAGCTTGATGGCGCACTCGACTGTTTCAGAACCAGTCGTCAGCAGGAAAATTTTCTTCAGCGGATCCGGCAGCAGACTCGCTAATTTCGCGACGAGCTGGGCGCGGATGTCGCTTGGGAAGCAGTAGTTGGTGAGCAGCTTCGACGAAGCCTGGCGCGCAATAGCGTCCGAAATTTCGCGGCGTCCGTGGCCTGCGTTCGCGATCAGGACACCAGAGGACCAGTCGATCCATTTGTTACCCCAGGCGTCGAACACCTGAAAACCTTCTCCATGGTCCCAAACGACAGGCGCTTGGCCACGCATCGCAACCGGTTCGTACGTTTGCAGTTTCAGCAGTAGCGGGATCGATTCGGGAACGGGGAAATCCGTGACAATTCTGCGGAATGCTGTCTCCACCCTGGGAACACGCCTGGGTGTAAGAGTGTATTCTCGGGCCATATTCGAGTGAGTGCTAAACTTTCTCCGGAATTGTATAAGGCGCGCCGTACGAAGCTGGCTTGAACATGCGATTCGCTTCGGTGAGAATTTTCGGCTTCCTGTACGCGCCGCTGAAGCACCGACTTGGTCGACATTGCAGATCGCTGCAACCTCGACGTTCGACATTTTCGCATACGCCTGTATGTCGTGGCGGAGTCGGCCCACAGTCGCCGGTGTACGATAAGTGCGCTTTGCTGTGAGACGAGGAGAGTGGAGATTGCATCGGCGGGAATTTTTTAAAACAGCCTCGTTGCTTGCCGCCCCAGCGCGGATACGAGGACAGGACACGGGCGCAGCAGGGCAAAGCGCGCCGGGGTTCAACCAATGGCAGCAGGACTACGCGCACTTTTGTGCAATGGCCCCAGAGCGCCGCACGTTTTACGTTTTACGCGATGGCAACATCGTTTCCACCAAGTTAGATGAGGCGAACTGGAAGCCCACGGCTTGGGGGGAACCGTCGCAATTGCCGGTTCCCGGCGGCTCTTGGGATGGGGTTCCGATGACGGCTCCGGTTCCCGGTCTGCACGGCGATGGTCCGTTTCAGCCCACTTGGGAGTCGCTGCTCGATTACGAAGCTCCCGAGTGGTATCGCGATGCGAAGTTTGGTATCTGGGCGCATTGGAGTCCGCAATGCGTACCCGAGGCCGGCGATTGGTACGCGAGGGGGATGTATCTGGAGGGCGGCCGCGCTTACAAGTACCAGCTTGAACACTATGGGCACCCGTCGAACTTCGGTTACAAAGACCTGTGTGCGCAATGGACTTTGCTTAACTGGCAACCAGAGGAACTGATTCAGCGCTACAAACGGGCGGGAGCGAAGATCTTTATAGCGTTGGCGAACCATCATGATGGCTTCGACACCTGGAATTCGAAGCAGCAGCCATGGAATGCCGTCAACCTCGGACCACACCGTGATGTGATCGGAACGTGGGCGAAGCTTGCTCGCGCTAATGGCATGCGGTTCGGTGTTACCGTGCATCAAGGGCGCAACTGGTGGTGGTTCCAGCCTTCACACGATGCGGACAAGAAGGGTCCTTTGACCGGCGTGCCGTATGACGGGAGGCTGACCGCTACCGCCGGACAATCGGAATGGTGGCAGGGGTACGACCCGCAGCAATTGTATGGCGTGAAGCATCCCTTCGATGCGCTTCCCGACGCTTCGTATGTGAAGAACTTCTACGACCGTACGCGCGATCTCGTGGATCAACACGGCCCGGACTTACTGTACTTCGACAATAGCCGGTTGCCTCTCGGCTGGGCCGGCATGAACATCGGCGCTTACTTCTACAATTCCAATCTGCGCAACCGCGGCGGCAAGATGGAGGCGGTGCTCAATGGTAAGAACATCCCCGATAACTGGGCGAAGGCCGTTGTCGCCGATTATGAGCGGGGACTGACGAAAGAAATCATGCCGTACCCATGGCAGTCGGAGACATGCATCGGTCAATGGCATTACAATCGCGACCTTTTTGAAAAGCCCGGCGAGTACGGCGGGTATGCTTCTCCTCGCGACATCGTTCATTGGATGATCGATGCCGTTAGCAAGAACGGGACGTTCATCCTGAACATTCCGGGCAGGCCCGACGGGACTCTCGACGCCAAGGAGATCACGTTCTTGGATCATTTAACCGCTTGGATGGACGTCAACGGCGAAGCAATTTTTGAGACCCGTCCGTGCAAAATCTATGGCGAAGGACCAAACTCAGTTACGAGCGGTTCTTTTAAAGGCGAGAGCGTCAGCAAGCTTGGGCCTCAGGACATTCGCTTCACTCGCAACAAGGCCAACACGGTTGTTTACGCGATTGCGTTCGGTTGGCCAACCGAGCCTGTCGTGGTGAAAGCGTTGGGGACGTCGTCGTCCATCGCAGGCAAGGTCGCGAATGTGGAGGTTCTTGGTGTGAACGGGAAGGTGGATTGGACTCAGGACCCGCAGGGGCTCCGTGTCACCTTGCCGCGAAACGAGCGGCCGCATACCGACTATGCAGCTTCGATCAAAGTGAGGCTTGCCTAGCGCATCATGAAACCCATTGTCTTTCGCTGATCCTCATTGGATCCGCGGCCGTTCGCCATGCCGGGCAGCCGAAACGCCGAGATCCGGCGCCTATTGCACGTGTGTTCCGAGCCGCCATATAGCTTCCCGGGTCAGAATAAAAGCTTCATAACGGGCCAGATAGTGACGATAGATGGTGGCGCGAGCGCGGTCGGTTGCTATAGTTACGAGACATTTAAGCGAGCGGCGGCCAAATAATACCGCCCGACCCTTCCACTTAATCTTCGAATGTGGTTCTAATCGTTGGTGGACGACTTATGGCTCACCTCTTATGATTCGCACGGGCATACTGTTTGCTCTCCTTTCGGGCATGTGTAACGGCCTCTTCACGGCCCCAATGAAACTGGAATCGCGCTGGAAGTGGGAGAATATCTGGTTCGTTTTTATCCTGACTTCATGCTGGGCGATGCCATCGATTACGGTTGCAACAACGGTGCCTGGCTATCGTGCTATCTTCTCCGAGTCGCCGGCCGCGACTCTCGCAAGCGCCTCCATTTTCGGATTCGGTTGGGGCTTCGGTGCTATTTGTTTTGGCCGCAGCGTTCACCACTTGGGCGTCTCGGTTGCAAACAGTCTCGTGCTGGGCATCAGCTCGGCGCTCGGCTCGCTCGTACCGCTCTTCATGATGCATCCAACTGTGTCGCCGCTGAGCGTGTCCGTCTTATTCGCAGGCGTTCTAGCCTTCATCATTGGTGTTGTATTTTGTGGAAACGCAGCACGCTTGCGCGATAACAGCTCAGACGAGATGCGGGCGACTTCGAATTCGATCTCCGGGTACATCTTCGCTGGAATCGCCGGAGTCATGTCCGCAGTTTTCAACATCGGCTACACACTCGCACAGCCAATCGCGAACACGGGCGTGTCGCTCGGATACTCGCGCGAGAGTGCGACGAACTGCATTTGGCTCCTGATGCTGGGGGCGGGTGCAATTCCTAACATCGTGTATTGTGCGTCTTTGATGATGCGAAACCGCACCGCGCATCTGCTTACCACTTCCGATTCCGGCGTCGCGACTCGATCCGGCTCGCCGCAGATCACAGGCAATTGGCTCAAGAGCGAACGATTACGCGCGTCCTGGCTGCGAAGCATCGCGATGGGTCTGTTATGGGGTGGGAGCATTCTGTTGTATGGTGCTGCAACTCCGAAGCTGGGCAACCTTGGTCCTTCGGTTGGATGGCCGCTGAGTTTAGCGACCGGTTTATTGGTTGCAAATCTCGCCGGCATCTTCCTCGGTGAGTGGCGCGGCGTCACAATGCTGGCCCGGCGCCGTATGTACCAGGGCATCTCGGTCCTGTTGGCCGCAATTATCCTGTGCGCAGCGGCCTCGAAGCTCACCTCATGAACATACCTCAGATCTGTCGCAATCTTGAGGGCCGGCTCATTGTCTCTTGCCAAGCTTCAGCGGGCGATCCGTTCTGCGCTCCCGATCTTCTGGCTAAATTTGCTGTTGCGGCCGAGTTGGGTGGAGCCGCCGGAATTAGGGCAGATAGCCCCGAAAACATTCGCGCGATCCGGTCGTCGGTCAGCTTGCCGGTCGTCGGCATCCACAAGTCCATCCATCGCGATGGTGCCGTGCTGATTACGCCGTCTTTCGAGTCGGCTGCGGAGTTAACGCGCGCAGGAGCCGATATCATTGCTCTCGACTGCAGTGTTCGTGGCCAGAGATATGGAGCCTTTGAAAGGCTTCGCCGCATCCGATCGGAATTGCACGTTCCGGTATTCGCCGACGTCGCAACCATTGATGAAGGGATTGCCGCAGCAGCAGCCGGAGCCGATGCCGTTCTTTCTACGCTCCGCGGATACACGCCGGAAACGGAGTGCGTTAACGCTTTCGAACCGGAGTTCATCCGCGAGCTCGTTCATGCCGTGCCGGTTCCCGTGATCGCCGAGGGAAAGATCGACAACCGCGACCAGGCGCGTTTGGCAATAGCGAACGGCGCTTTCGCTGTCGTCATCGGCACTGTAATTACGCGCCCTCGCGAGATTACGCGAACCTTTGCGCGCGCCGTCGAAGACGAGTTTTCCCACTCACACGCCGGCAGTTCTGCCATCGCTGTCGATCTCGGCGGCACGAACACGAAATTCGGCTTAGTCTCACAAAAAGGCGATCTGATGTTCGGACGCTCCGTACCGACTCCTGCTGATGCCGGACGGAACACGTTACTGGCCCATCTCATCGAAGTTGCGCGCGACGCATTGACAACTTCGAACCAACTCGGTTACAAACCCGCCGGAATTGGGATTGCCACTGCCGGGTGGATCGACACGACCAGCGGTACGGTTGCGTACGCAACAGAGAATTTGCCGGGCTGGACGGGCACGCCGATTGCACACGAGGTCGCGTCCGCACTGCACACGCAGGTGGCAGTGGAAAACGATGCCAACGCCTCGGCCACAGCAGAGAAATACTTCGGTGTCGCCAAAAATCTGCGCAATTTTGTTTGCATTACATTAGGCACCGGCGTGGGCGGCGGCTGCTACATCGGCGGCCGACTGAACAGGGGCGCGCATTTCTTTGCGAATGCCATCGGTCACATGACACTCGAGCCCAATGGCGAGCCGTGTACCTGCGGCAAACGCGGATGTCTGGAGGTTTACACGAACGCCCGTGCGCTGCTGCGGTACGCAAATGACGAGTTCAGCGATTCTCGGCAGTTGATAGCAGCGGCGAACTCGGGGAACCCGCCTGCAATCGCCGCAATTCAGAAGCTTGCAACCCGACTCGCGCACGGTTGTGCGTCCATCATTCAACTGCTCGACCCAGAGGCTCTCATTTTGAGCGGCGGATTGACGGAAGATAATCCTGTGCTTCTCAGCACGCTACAGCGCGAATTAGCCGCTCTTGTTCCCGTCTGGGCGATGCGAAAGATTCTGATCAGGCCATCTCCACTCGGTTATTACAGTGGCGTGTTGGGGGCAGCGGCTGTCTTTTTCGACAACATCAAAGCGGCAGCGTCGGCATGAACGGAAGCGTAAACGGTATCGGCCGCCGGCAATTTATCTCAAAATTGAGTGCAGCCACTGCAGCGCTTGGAGCATCGCTGCCGCCCATGCGCGATCCGAAAGTTAAAGCGATATCCGGTAGCTGGTTCGAGTTTCAGCATCACGCAACTGTAGAGGGTGTCGACTGGAACCCTGCTTGTGCTTGCTTCAGTTGTGCGCAGTGGGATGCCAAGATCCGGGAGATGTCGGAAGCGGGGCTGCAGTATCTCGTGCTGATGGCCACCGCGCTCTATTACCGCGCGTTTTACAAAACGTCGACTTTTCCGCCGTGGCGTCTCGCTTGCTCCGATCCCATCGACACCGTGCTTTCTGCCGCCGATAAGTACAATGTCAAGTTCTTCATAGGCGGAGGATTTTACGGCGACTGGGCCGATCCGAAGATCGTTTCAGATCCCATTGCTGCCAGAAAGCGGCTGCAGGCAATTGAGGAGCTCGCAAAGCTTTACGGTCATCACCGAAGTTTCTATGGCTGGTATTGGCCGAATGAAGCATTTATCAATCCCTACTATTCGAACGAATTTATTCAATATGTCAACGCCTGTTCCAAAGCCGCCCGTCAACTAATGCCAGGCGCGCGCATACTTATTGCCCCGTACGGCACTCGAGTCGCGGCCGCAGACGATAAGTATGTCAAGCAATTAGAATCCATGGACGTAGATATCGTTGCTTATCAGGACGAAGTCGGCGTTCGGAAATCAACCGTCGAGGAGACGGCCGTGTTCTATGAGCGATTGCACAAGGCTCATACCCGCGTACCCAAGGCGGCGATTTGGGCCGATGTTGAAATATTCGAATTCGAAGGCGAGGTCTACCACAGCCCAGTTACTTCAGCGTCGTTCGATCGCGTGTTGCGGCAGCTCGAGGCTGTTTCGCCCTGGGTCGATACCGTTCTCGTTTACCAGTATCTTGGCCTGATGAACAAACCCGGATCGGCAGCGTTCGCCGGTCCACCGGAATCTACAAAACTCTACACCGATTACGTTCGCTGGCTAAACTCTTCGCACCATCGCACTGCGTAAGTCTAGCCCCGTTTACTCTAGTAAGACACAGCAACCAACCGCACAGGAAACGATGAGCCACCGCAGGGCATCCACCGCAAGGAAATCCCGGCGCCATTCGTGAGTCCATATGTGCCTCCGATCACGGCCTCTGTGCTGCTCTCGATCGAACTCGCTTGCGATGGCATTCGAATCACATCCCTCCGCTGATTCTCTCGTAGCAACTCGATGACGCCGCCCCATGCACCGCCTAGCGGACTGATCAGCAGTGCGAAATCGTGCATGCTACTCGAACCCACAAAGTTCATACGGTACAAAATCCCGTAATTCCCTCGTAGACGCATAGGGCTGCCGTCAGTGCGATCTATGCCTTGAGCGTCCGGATCAGCGGTAGTGTTACCGCCCAGGCGGACTTGTTGCATGCTGCTTAGTAAGCCAATCTTAGATCGGTAGATTCGATCCGAATGCGGAAATGTTCCTCTCGCATGATCTTGGTCACGCGCCAAAACATTAAGATTCGGGCAGACCGTGACCGGGTCATCGCCCGGAAACAGCGAACAAATCGTAATTTGATGCCGCTGATTAAATTGATAGCCCCATATCCCGTGTGCCAAATCCTGCGGCGATTCGCGGATGAGATCGAACCGCTTATCGATTTCGACTGTCGCCCCGGCCGGAACAGCGATCTCATTTCCGAGGCTCGAGTTCAGGAAACGCTCGAAAGCCGTTCTTCCACAATCGATGTAGTCGCGACTCGGTTCGGCTACGCCATGCCTGCTAACGCTCAGAATTCCCGTCTTGGCGCCCAAATTCGTTAGAACCATAGCGAATGTCATCGGGCCCATGGCGCGCCCGTTGACGTGATACACAAAAATACGATTGGGTGTCGCCGCGGTGGTTGCAGCGAGCGTCGCGTCTCGGTATAAAACGCCACGCATCGAAGGGGATTCGGGCGAATCGGAAAAGATCAGCGCACCTCCCGACCACGTACCGCTTAACGGGAGTTCGGGGCAGCGGTTCATCGCAAGCCCGGAGATGTTTACGATGTTCCCGCGCGTGCTGTTCCGCAGCGCCGAAACCAATCGCTGCGGAGCCTGACAGCTTTCACTCGCAACGCCTTTCGCCACGAACAAACAACCGGCAAACACGAGAGCGTGGCCGGCGACAACCTGTCGTAGCGCCATTGACAGCGTGTTTGACCCATGATAGACCTGTTTCCGGCCCGATACGCGCGCAGAATACCTCTGCTCGCATCGCGGCAAGTGCGGGTAACCGGGGTCATATGAAGCCAATTCGACATCTGAACGCAGTCCACAGCGCCGTCCTTCTTGTCTACCTTTTTTCTGCAGGTGCATTCGGCCAGACATTCAATGCCCGGATAACCGGTACCATCACGGATGCTTCGGGTGCGAGTATACCGTCTGCGACCGTAACTGTTCATGAGATTCAGACCGACGTCACCAAAAAGACGGCGACGGCGCAAAACGGCGTCTACGATGTCCCGCTCTTGTTACCTGGCACTTACGAGATAACCGTCGAAGCGCCGGGATTGGAAAAGGCGATCCGCCGGGATATCAAGCTCGAAGTGAACCAAACCGTTACCGCCGATTTCAGAATGAGCCCGGCAAGCGTGGCGACAGTAATGGACGTAACCGGCGATGTGCCCATGCTGCAGACGGAATCGAGCGGCGTAGGAAGCACGTTGGAGACTCGTCTCGTGCAGGATTTCCCGCTTCCGGAGCGCGACGTCATGGGACTTGTGCGGGCAATCCCGGGAATCGTCGCCAATCCCACCGTCGGCCAGGCCCGGGCCAGCAGAAATGTCTTCGATTCCGAGTTCTCGGTCGCAGGCGGGCGCTCGTCCATGAATGAGGTGCTGCTCGATGGCTCGGCCGATACCATCGGCGACTTTAACGGAGTCGTGATCGTTCCGCCCCAGGACTCGGTCCAGGAGTTCCGCGTGGAAACTTCAAGCTATTCCGCCGAATTCGGACGCAGCGGCGGCGGAACAGTAAATATCTTCACCAAAGCCGGTACAAATGAGTATCACGGCGCAGCTTATGATTTCCACCAAAACGATGCTTTCAACGCCAATAGCTTCACGAACAATAGAAGCAATATCCCACGACCGTTCTTACGACGTCATCAGTATGGATATAGTCTAGGCGGACCCGTTTGGATTCCAAAGCTGTATTACGGCAAGAGTAAGACGTTTTTCTTTTCGACCTATGAACGACGCCGGGAGTCAAATCCTATAAATCAGCTGACAAGCGTGCCGACAGCGGCCCAGCTAAGCGGTGATTTCTCGCATACCGTGGCCTTGATCAACGGCCAGCCGCAACTCATCAGGATCTACGATCCATTCAGCAGCAAAATCGTGAACGGCGTGCCGACACGGCAGCAATTTACGAACAATATGATTCCCCAGAGCCAAATCAATCCCATCGCATTGGCCGTGCTGAAATACTATCCTGCACCGAACTTGCCCGGAAGCTCTATAACCGGGCTGTTCAATTATCAGTACCATGCAACGGAACGGTACAGCCACGATGCAATCAGCAAACGGGTCGATCAGTATTTCG
>JAFAQG010000965.1 GCA_019246575.1 Acidobacteriaceae bacterium | reverse complement strand
TCCGGATTGACAGCCATAACTCGCGCGAAAACATCCGCTACCTTGTCATAGTTCTTCGCGCGCAAGTAGGCCTTTCCCAACATGTCGAGAGTCGGAAGATCGGAGGAACTCAGTTTGCTGGCACGCTCCAGGTATTCTGCAGCTTCTTGATAACGGTCGAGCGCGAAGAGCGATAATCCGGCAAGCTCTAAGCTCTGAAAATCCGGTGCTGATCTTGATAGTGACTCAAAAAGCGGGAAAGCTTCCTTATATCGTTGCGCGCGGAAGTACGCGATCGCGAGATTGCGTGTCGTGACTGGATCGCCAGGCTTGACCTTGAGCGCGCGGTTATAGATTGCGACGGCTTCGCTCGGCTTTCCTTCGCGGGCGAGTGCGATGGCTAAGTTATTCAGAATCTCGATCGATTGCGGCTTGAGCTCGAGGGCACGGCGGAAAGCTGCTTCCGCGCCGGCGTTATCACCTCGCTGAAGGTCCTGCGAACCCTGTATTAACCACGTTTGCAGGTCCTGCGCTGATGCGAACCTCGCCAGAGTAAGAGCGATTACAACAAGCCGCACCAGTTAGAAGTATAGCTTCGCACCGAGTTGGATGTTGCGCGGGAGGTGATCGCCGTTTAGCGTGCCAAATGTCGAGCGATCGATGTTCGTCTCTACCGAGTTGAAATTGACATGATTGAAAGCGTTGAAAAATTCCCCACGGAACTGCAGCCTGAAGCGCTCGGTGAACTTGAAGTTCCTAATCGCCGCAAGATCCCAATTCTGTTCTCCGGGGCCTAAGATAAGTCCCGGACCAGCCGTTCCGAAGTGCCCGACAGCGTCTGTGAAGGCTTTCGTGTTCATCCACTGAGCCACTGTTCCTGCGCCAGTCACCGATGCCCCAGGAACTACGTCCGCGCGTGGCGCAAGAAAGCTGTTGTAATCGATTCCGATACCGCCTGGGTACGTCCCCGGTACGCCCCAATCAAACGAATTAAATGGGTCGCTGAACTGAGTAATTGTGAGCGAGGAACCTGATTGTACGGTCGTAATTCCAGAGAGCTCCCATCCGCCTAAGACGTGGCCGATAAACCCTCGCTGATCCCTGAAGAACGGTAACTGATAAACGTAGTTCGCAATAAAGATATGCGGGGTGTTGAGATAAGCTGGGCCATAATCTAAGCCCGCGTTGTATGTGTCGTAAATCGGTGCAAAACGATCGGCGGTATTGTTAGTAAGATTTCTCGACCAGGTATAAGCGATTCCTAACGTTAATCCCTCAGTTACATGCCTGTTCAATGAAACTTGCAATGAGTTGTAATTGCTGTTAAATCCTGGGTCTCTTTGATAGAACGCTGCGTACCCGAGATAGGGGCGGATCGCGTTTACATTAGCTGCGGCATCGGCTACTCGAAGCGCCAATGGGGGCTGGTTTGCATCCACTTCGCCGAGAAGGTGAGTGCCTTTGCTTCCGACATATGCAATTTCAAAGGTGGTATTCGGAAGGATTTGCTGCTGAACCGAGAAATTCCAGTCTTGATAAGAGGGAACTTTAAAGGTTGGACTTCCTGTGGCTGTGATACTAACCGGTCCTAAAGGCACGCTCACAACTCCGGCGGTTGGCCGATCGAAACTCGTATTCACAATCTGGACTTGTTGGACTAAAGGAGGATCACTAAATGCATTCTGTTCCCAGATACCATTCAACGTCCGGTCGAAATAAAGGCCGTATCCCGCACGGATAGCGGTCTTTCCCTTCCCAGTGGGATCCCAAGCGAAGCCGATGCGCGGACCGAAATTGTTGTTTGAATTTGGATTGACGAGCTTCCCATACGGCGAGCATGTCACCCCTGAAGAGATCGCCTTTGCGGCTGTGCACGCGGCGCCGGTCGGGAAAATAATGCCATTTGTGTATGTTGCTGGAATGACAGCCTGCCCCGGCAAAAAGTTTCCCGTAGCTGGATCAATCGCAGGAACGAGAGCGGGATTGAAGAGGAGTGGATCGAAATTGTTCAAAACATTGTTTGAGTCCGACGGGGCCGGGAAAAAGCTGTAGCGCATTCCGAGGTTTAGGGTTAGCTTACGTGTAACTTTCCAGTCATCTTGAATATAAGCTTCCAGGTTGAAGTAATTCAGGTGCGGGATGATATCGCGGCTGCTTTGCGAGAACAGAGATGCATTGCCAAGGAGGAAATTTGCGAAGGCAGGATTGCCATTGCCGCGATTGAAAGTAAAGCTGCCGTTTGTTGGATTAACTGCGTTTTCCGTCTTGGCCATCCACTGCACGCTAATGCCAGCCCGAATCGCGTGACTGCCTAGAACTTTGGAGAAGTTATCGAAAAGGTTCTTATCGATATTTCGTTCAAAGTAAGGTGAGACAGGTATTCCGACGCCCGTAAAACCAGAAAGCGTTAGCCCGGGTATCCGACCGTATGGATCGCCATACGGCAGGCCACCGCTGAGTGCGCTCACGAATGCAGGCGAGTTGATGATTCCAGTAATATTGCTATTGATTGCGCCCCAGGAATAATTGAAAGCAGTTTCATTGACTACCGTGGGCGAGAGGGTCCAAGAGACATTCGCGACTACGTTTTTTCCTGGAGCGTTCGTGGCCGTCGACGAGATGCCCGGAAAACCCGCTCCAGCAAACAGCCCGCCGGGCTCGGTTGTGGGGACCCGGTCTTGCATGAAACGACCAAAGATGTGCACCTTATCGCTGATGTTCTGATCGAGCCTGACGAGGTCCTGGCGATAATTGTTCAGGCCCACAACATTGGTGATGTACTCGTTTCCACCAGCCGCATTTGCCGGGAATTTTGAGTAGACATTCGCAATGTAGGCGGTCGCATTGTGACTGAAGCACGCGGGATTGATTTGCCCGCCCGCCGCAGTGTTAGTGATGCAGCCGGCCGGCGCGGAAGCCGGGTTTAACGTTACTCCCGGGAAGCTACCCGCCAACTCAGCCGCGGTCGGCACATTTAGAACGTATGTGCTCGGAAGATGCTCTTTCCGCCATTCTTCCGACCAAAAGAAAAATGTTTTCGATTCGCTCTTCTTATAGAGCTTCGGGACAAAGAGCGGACCGCCGATAGTGAAGCCGAAATTGTTGTAACGTTCAGGAGCTCGAGGGGTACCCGCAGAGTTCGCGAAGAAATCGTTGGCATTGAAATAGTCATTGCGCACGAATTCATAAGCATCTCCGTGAAACTCGCTCGTCCCGGACTTAGTGGCGACTAGTATTTGTCCGCCGCCACTTCGTCCGTATTGAGCGTCATACGTACTGCGCTGAAGCGTGAATTCTTGAATCGCATCTACACTTGGCACGTTTAGTAGTGTCAGATTGGAACCGCTGTCGTTTACGTCGGCTCCGTCAACAGTCCAGTTATTTGCACCCGTTCGAGCTCCATTAACAGCGACAGAGCTGGTATTCGATATGCCGAAACCCACAATGTCCGGGAGACCAGATGTGACGCCGGGTTGAAGTGTGACTAATTGCTCGAAGTTGCGGTTATTCAACTCCAGCTCGCGAACTTGTGTGCCAGTGATGGTACCCGCTTGCGCTGCAGACGAGGTTTGAACCGGCGTCGTTGTCTCGTTTACCGTGACATTCTCGGTGACTTGGCCAGGCTGCAGTTG
>JAFAQG010000886.1 GCA_019246575.1 Acidobacteriaceae bacterium | reverse complement strand
AAACTGCAGGCGGAAACGCGCGAAAAAGGGCTGACGATTGTTGCGACTCGTCTGTATTTGAAGCACGGCAAAATAAAAGTTGAAATTGCAGTAGCAAAGGGCAAAAAATTTCACGATAAGCGTGAAGCGGCAAAATCGAAAGAGATGCAGGCCGAGGCAAAGGCTGCTCTGGCCAGACGTGCGCGCCAGTGACGCGGTTTCGCCCCCTGCATAGAGAAATTCATGCAAGTTCAGGTAGAAACGTCACCCATCGACAAAATAGCCGCGGATGCGGTTGCTGTGATCTGCTTCGAGGATGAGCAAACCACAACGGCCGAAACAGCGGGAACGACCGCCGTTGCGCCTCCGCCGAGCGCGGATCCGGCCGTGGCGGCTCAATCCGGCTGGCTCGCGGAGCTCCGGACCTCAGGCGAATTTACCGGCAAGCCGTACGAGATCTCGATCCTGCACCGGCCTGAGGGGATCAGCGCAAAGCGGCTGGCTGTCATAGGCGCAGGCAAGCGCGATAAATTTACACCTTTCGAGGCCAGGAGGACTGCCGGAGCGCTCGTTCGCAGCTTGAAAAGCAAAGGTGTCCGAAGCATAGTGTTGTTGCTCGAAGGCGCGGAGCAAGGTGAGTTCGTGACGGCCGTGGTCGAAGGGGCAGTCGCGGGCGCCTGGGAGCCGGATAAGTACAAATCCGATCCAAAGAAGAACGCAAAGCAGATCGACTCATTCACAGTCGCGACGCCGGACGGTACCGGCAATCTGCTGACACAGGCGGCTGAAAAAGGGCGGATCATTGCGGAGGCGCAGAATCTGGCTCGTGACCTTATCAATGAGCCCGCAAACAAGCTGACCCCCGCGGAGCTCGCCGAAGCTGCGAGAAAAATGTCGGCCGAGGCTGGGTTGCAGTACGAGGTGCTGGATCGGGATGCAATGGCGGGCCTGGGAATGGGCGCGCTGCTGGGCGTTGCGCAAGGGAGCACGAATCCGCCGTTCCTTATTGTGATCAAGTATGTGCCGTCCATCCACTCCGGCGGAGATCATCTGGCGTTGGTCGGCAAAGGGGTGACCTTCGATACCGGCGGCATCTCCATCAAGCCCTCTGAGGGCATGGAGAAGATGAAGTACGACATGTCGGGCGCGGCGGCTGTGATCGGCGCCATGCAGGCGATCGCACACTTGAAGCCGACTATTCCCGTAACCGCATATGTGCCGACCGTTGAGAACATGGTGAACGGGAACGCTCAGCGGCCGGGTGACATCGTAACGTCGCTTTCCGGAAAAACGATCGAAGTTCTGAATACGGATGCGGAAGGCCGTCTCATTCTTGCGGATGCCATCACGTATGCGAATCGCAACGGCGCGACGCATATTGTTGATGCGGCGACACTGACGGGCGCGATCGGCATCGCGCTTGGTCATCACAACATGGGCGCGTTCACGAACAATCAGGCGCTGCTCGAGCGGTTACTGGTTGCATCACGAGCAGCCGGCGAGAAAACCTGGCAGTTGCCGCTGGACGAGGACTACAAGGATTACCTGAAATCGGCGTTCGCCGATCTGCCGAACATTGGCGGTCGCTACGGCGGTTCCATCACTGCCGCGTGGTTCCTTAAGGAATTTGCGGATCCAACGCCCTGGGTTCATCTGGACATTGCATCCACTGCCTGGCTGGACGATGCGAAGCCGTGGATGGCAAAGGGGCCGAGTGGCGTGGCGGTGCGCTCCTTCGTCGAACTGGCAATAAACTGGAGCGGCACGCCTGCATTGTGAATTGACGCGCGTTCGCCGAAATCCTTCGCGCGCACTCACGTCTAGGTTTCGAATGCTCGGCAGAGGTCGAGATATCATGCTAAGTCGCGGAGGTCGTTCCGAATGCAGCTTCGAGTCCTTGCATTTGTGCTGGCGGGCGGTAAGGGTACTCGGCTTTATCCATTGACGAAAGAGCGTGCCAAGCCTGCTGTTCCGTTTGGCGGACGGTATCGCATCGTGGACTTCGTCCTGAGCAATCTCATCAACTCGGGCATCTACTCCATTTACGTGCTGGTTCAGTTTAAGAGCCAATCGTTACTGCAGCATCTGCGGGAAGGATGGGAGGTAAGTGGATTGTTGAAAAACAACTTTATCATCCCGGTTCCTGCGCAGATGCGGTCGCAGCAAGAAGACTGGTATCGGGGTACGGCCGACGCGATCCATCAAAACATCAACCTCATCGAGCAAGCCGACCCTCACGTGGTGGTCATCTTCGGCGCAGATCACATCTATCGCATGAACATCCGGCAGATGGTGGAATTCCACGTAGACAAGCGCGCCAGCGCAACTGTTGCGGCGATTCCCGTAGAGAAGGAACTGGCGTCCGAGTTCGGAGTGATCGAGACGACGCCGGACGGAAGTATCGTCGGGTTTCACGAGAAGCGCGCCGATGCTCCCACAATGCCCGAAGATCCGACGCGCGTGTACGCCTCCATGGGGAACTACGTGTTCTCGACAGATCTGCTGCTTCGCGAACTTTACGAGGACGCACGCAACGACGACAGTGCTCACGACTTCGGGAAGAACATCCTACCGGGCTTAATTGGCCGGGCGGATATGTACGCTTACGATTTCCAGACGAACGTCATTCCCGGCGACCCGATCGGGGCGCCGCGTTACTGGCGCGATGTTGGGACATTGGACGCTTACTACGAAGCAAGCATGGACCTGCGCTCTGTCTCACCTGAATTGAACCTCTACAATCGCCAGTGGCCGTTGCGGACGGCCGGTTATTTCGATGCTCCGGCGAAGTTTGTATTCGACGAAGAAGGGCGCCGTGGCGTGGCGATCGATTCGATTGTCGCGGGCAGCTCGATCGTCTCCGGAGGCACGGTGAGAGGCTCCGTATTAGGCCGTGGAGTACGCATTCACACGGGCGCGATTGTGGAAGATTCGGTGCTGTTCGATAACTGCGACATTGGCCGGCATGCGTGCGTGCGTCGCGCCATTCTGGACAAGAACGTCAAAGTGCCCGAGCACGCGCGCATCGGGTACAACCTGGACGAAGATCGAAGCATATACCATGTCACCGATACCGGCATCACCGTTGTCGAAGGCCACCAGTCGACGGTAGATATTTCTAGCTTGCAGGTATAGAGGGCGTCTCGGCGTAGCGCGGCCGCTTGGGCGCGAGCTTTGTAATCAGCATCGCAACCAAGACAACCGCTGCGCAGCCAACAACGTTGTACCAGAGGAACGAAAGCTGTGTAGCTAGGGCGACCGCAATAATGGCCGCTTCGCCCGCCAGCACGCCCCAGAACGCGGCGGTGCCCTGCACGTGCTTGAAGAAAAAGGCAAGAACAAAAACGCCCAGCAGCCCGCCGTAGAAAAGTGAGCCGACAATATTGACCCGTTCTATCAAAGCGCCGAAACCGCGTGCCCCGATTGCGCCGAATCCGACCGCGTACGCGCCCCAGAACACGGTCAGTACACGCGATGCGATCACGTAATGGAGCTCGCCGCCTCGCCGAAAGACGTATCGCCGGTAAATGTCGATGACCGAAACCGTTGCGAGAGAGTTGATTTCACCCGAGGTCGAGCCCATGGAGGCAGAAAAAATCACTCCTATGACAAGCCCGACAACTCCCACGGGTAAGTACGAAGTTACAAACGACAGAAAAATGTAGTTAGTATCGTCGAACCGGGTAGATCCGTTCAGTTTCTCTACATGCCGCAGAGCGCGGTCCCTCGTGTTATTGAAGCCCGCTTGCGCCTGCCGCAAATTCGCCAAAGCAGCGCCGAGTTCCGGAGTCCCGTTTCGAGTGGCCGCGGCAAAGCTGTAGGCAGCCTCCGACCGAGTTCGAAAAGCCTGCGCATATTCCGTTTGCAAAGGCGCCCAATCGGCTGTCCGCTGTAGCT
>JAFAQG010000798.1 GCA_019246575.1 Acidobacteriaceae bacterium | reverse complement strand
CGGCAAGCAACCCGGTTTCGTGTCTCAGTTCGGGGTCGAACCGGACAAGCGTTCGCCGGCGTACTTCTCCATAAAAAAGAAAGCCCTCCGGAATGTTGGTACGGAACATTTCTTCGAGACATAAGGCTTGCGCGCATAGCTGTATGCGGTCGCAAGATTCGCGTTTGGCGCGCCCGCGCTTATATTCGACCGGCTGCACAAGCCACCACCCCGGTCTGCTTTCCAACTGCACGGCACCTGGGACGGGCGACTCGGAAATTCGCACAAATTGAACGACATCAGCGACTCCCGAAAGCCCGAGCCGGAGCGAGTGAACGGGCAGGCTGCGCACGACCAGCAAATCGTGGCGCTTTTCCTCCGCCTGTTCGTGGACTCTGTGATGAAGGACCCGGCCGTCCGCGGTGAGCCCGTTCTCCTCCCATATACCTTCGATCTGAATCAACGCCCACTGCCGCTCACAGAACGCGAGATGTTGTAATCCGGAGAGCGGCAGCAGATCGTCTTCGCTGTACATGCAAAGTGCGGGTAAGGCCGTTTACAGGACCACCGGCGCAAGCGAGCGCATCAAAAGCCGTCGATGACTTCCGGCTCAAGCCCGTCCAGCTTGGTAAGCTCGATGGCGCCATCCGCGTGCACCTTGAGAGAACGGTGAACCTTCGCGGAGGAATGTTGGCCGGCCTTGCTGTTGTGCTTCCACCAGATCACTTTCACCACTTCCATGCTGCCTTCCGGACGCGCGGAGGAGGCATCGTTCTCAAACAGCTTCGGCAAAAGCTGTTTAATGACCTCCGCATCACGATCGCTGAATCCGGTGCGCTCCGCGAGCTGGGGGTTGATGCTGCCGTAGCACTCGTAAACGGCGGAGTCCACCCGGTGCTTCATGCCCATTGTGTCCGAGCCGCGTTTCGAGCCATCGCCTTCTCCGCTGACGCTCTTTGTGATTTGGGTGCTGGTGACGCTTACCGGTTGCTTGCTGAAGGCAGACTGGATGGTGACGGGCCCGCGGACCGGAATGGAAACACCGCTGGCATCATCATCCTTATCTTTATCCTTCTTGCTCTTACCGTTTCCGAAGGCGAAAACCTGCCCGAAGGCCCGGACATCAAGCCACTTTTCACACGCGGCTTTGGCGGTCTCCTCCTTCTTTGCACCTTTCGCGAACGCCTTTTTGCCGAGGCCATTCACGTCGGATTCAGCCCGCGAGCGAAGGCTGGGCTCGCCATCTTTCTTCCGATCGTCGGACTGGACGAAGATCGCGTGACCCGCATCTTGCAGGCGGTCGCGCAGCTTGCGCTTGAGACAAACGTCCGAGATCTCGCCGAGACCATTGTAATCGGTTCGCGGCCGGTTGCCGTTCAAAGGGTCGCCATTCGGATTCGCGTTCTTGACGCGAATCACGAGGGCAAAGTCTATTTTGTTTTGCAGAGTGTTCATTGAGTGTTTCTAATTCTCCGTAGAGTTATCGGTGGATTCGTCCGGGTTTGGGCCATTCTGGGCGGGCCTGAAGGCTTGCCTCTGGCAGTGATAGCCCAAGAGAAACTCGCCGGTAAGCTTTTGATCGCTCGTGAAATCGGCCGGCGCGAAGGATTCAACAACTTCGTCCAGTAGCCGCTCTCGTTTGAAGAGAAAGCCGGCCGATTTCTCGCCCGCGCGCAAACGCGACATATAAGGCCTTAACGCGAGCTCTATATTGCGCCAGGTGGAAGCCGGACGGTCGGCAAAGCGCTGCATGAAGCGGGCAGCAGTAGTGTCCCGCTTTTCATCCGCCAGGTCGAGCGCATAACCTTCCAGATTGTCGGCTATGGCTAACAGTCTTCCGTAAAGATAGTCACGAGTTTTTCGATCGGGCTCGAGTGCCATTTCATAGTTCCTTTCGATGTAATGTCCTTTAAATAGGGAACAGGCGATGCCAAGGCATTTCTCCCATTCCCGCTCTTTCTTGTCTGGCTTGCTTTTTTCCAGGCCTGCGCGATTGCTGGCGCGCTGCACGGCCGATAACACCAGGTCCCGCGGGACAGGCCTGCCGTCAACAATACAGGGAAGCAGCCGCTCGACTGTAGCCTTGCGCAGGGGCTCGTCAGACCGGTTCCGTTCCTCCAGGCCGTAAGCAGCCTCTGCAATGTCACGCGGCGCGGGTGCCCCTACAAACTTCTTGTCCTTATCGAAATTCTGAAACCAGGCATAATTTGTATGCCACGCTTGCACCCGTTCCAGAAATTCGGAGCTTTTTAATTCGCGATAGAAGGTAATGCTCATGCGGCCCGGAGTAGCCGAGTCGAGCGCCATCACGACGATGTCGTCCGATGGATCGAGGCTGGCCACGTAACCGGCAATGGCGCGCGCCAATCGGCGCCCGAACGCCTGTCCGGTATCGGAAGAGATGGAGTCCCAGCCGGCATCTGCAGGATCGAGGCCCAGGAGCTCGAAGGTATTCTGCAGAGCATTCGGCAGCGGCTGACCCGACACTGCCCAGGAGACAATAACCTGATCGCCATTACGGTAGGCCTGCTTTGTCTCGTTAATGAGCCAGCGCAGGGCGTTGTGCGCCTTCTGCGTCACCTCACACCCGACCGACACAGCTTCATCGGGTTCCAGGAAGCGGCCACGAAACGTATATCCCTCCGTGTCATTGGAGGAGATAAGCTTTGCCTTATCGGCTCCGTTGCGCAACTTCGCCGGGTGCATGAGGGCAAGCTGCCGCTGTTGCCCAGTTACCATGCAAGCGCCGTATTTGTTTTGAATCCGACCGTAATAGCTGATCCAAGCCGTGATCAGAGCCGCATCCTGCCATGTGCCCGAGGAGGGGTTGGTTCCGTCCTCGATGCGCCAGCGGACAAACGCATCCTCCGGAGCTTGCCCTTTCGCAAGGGATCGGAAGATTGCCGGGGCGGTACCTTTTTCCCCCTGCCACGTTTTGAGCAGTTTCCCGGATTCATCGACCGGCAGGATTTGCTCTTTCACCAGATCGGCGATGACCTGGCCGCGGTCGACATACCGCAAAATGGCATTCAGTTTGGGATGACCTTCGTTCGAAGCAGCCCATCCTCGCAGAGAGGCCAGGTATGCGCGGTGCGGCTCCTGTGGATCGTCCGCAAAGCCGGATGTGACCTCGCCGCCGTACGACACGAAGTCTCCAGCCACATACTGCAACTTGTCGCACAACGGGGGGTGCGTTGGCTGTTTCCCCGTGCTGCCCGCCGATTTCTCCGTGCAGGGAATCAACGTTTTGCTTTCATCTTTATCGAGCAGCACGGACGCGCGGCGGAACGAACCGGCGCCGTCCAGCACGATTTCGATGTGAGCCTGCTGCGTGGTATGCGCGACAGGTTCGAGCGGCTTCGCGGAATCCGGTTCCCGGCCGGCGCAGCGCTCGTACGTTTCGTAAAGCTTCTGCATCCAGCTCATGCGAGACCTTCGAGGACCAGCGGTTCCTGCGAAACCGGCCGGAAGCTCTTGCCGGTATCGAATCGCTTCACGCTCATGTTCCTGATGAATTTCCGAACGCGACAGTCTTCGGGGCGGTCGAAGCGAATGACTCCGTCGATCATCTTCGGCTGCCAGAAGCGGGCGTAGAGCTTGTCATCTCCCGTTTCATC
>JAFAQG010000119.1 GCA_019246575.1 Acidobacteriaceae bacterium | reverse complement strand
AAATTCTCTTACTTTCGCATCGACCGGAAGGCCCGGCGGGCGATCGATTACGGCCGGTATTGTGCGCGCCAGCGGATATTCCCGGCTCACCAAGCTCTCCTTCGTGGCTTGATAATACGGACCGTTGTCGGCAGCGGCGAGCGCGATCGCTCTTACCTTCGGGCCGGCGTAGCGAATATTCGAAACCGCTATTCCAAAACGGTCCGAGGCCAGCGCATCCAGGATCTGTTGTCCGTGATCGTAGATGCTTCCATCGGGCCGGTAGATGTGGGCGTACTCCTTCAGCGCGCAGTTCCAGCGGTGACTGCCAGCAAGCAGGGTTTGTTCGAGAAAAAATCCGAAGCTGTCGTCGATTCGCCACCCATACGGCGTAATCGGTTTATTGGCCCACTCGCCTGTTAGTCCAACTTCGCCCCAGGTGCGAATGTTGCGCGGACCGCGACGATGCTCGCTGCCGAAAATTCCATCGAGTTGCGCGAGAGTCAGCCTCGAGATCGGATTATCTCGATGCACAAAGAACATTTGGGCGTAGTCGAAGTTCCTTACATCGAGACTGCCCGTCATAATGTCGATCCCGGTTGGTCGATAATGCTTCACGCGCTCAAACGCAATCACCGCCGCAGGATCTATTTCTTCGCCGAGGATCGAAAGGTCGCCCACGCCCGTAAACAACGCCGGAATCGCCGACGATGTGCCGTGCATTTCATATTGAATGCTGACCGTGGGCTGAAAGCGGCGAAAGTCTTGCTCCCAATACGTAACGAGCTGCCGCAACCAGGGGATTTTTGTGCTGCCATGACCCCACAGGCGGATCACTCCGCTGACCTGCTGCTCAGGCCGGTACGGTGGGAAGGATTCCGCGACCCGAGTCTCGAACGCGTTGCCGCTTTGAGCCGCTTGCGCCGCTTCAAACCGCAGGCAGCTTAAAACGAAAAGAACTATTGCAAATGAAGACCTGAACATCGCGTTATCAATGGCACTCTATCATCGAATCAGGTACCCGTGAAGCCCAAGCCGTGTTGCGTCCCGAGGACATCGAACCGCATCAGCGCGGAATCGTTATTGCTTCGGCCTGCGGAGCGTTATCAGACACGGAGAGCATCGACGGAGGGCATGGTGCGTCTCGATGGCGGTCGCTTTCTTATGGGCACCGACAAGGAAGGTTTTCCCGCGGACGGCGAGGGACCTGTCCGCAAGGTCACCCTGGATCCGTTTTGGATCGATCGTTATCCGGTGACAAACGAACAGTTCGGGGAATTCGTTCGCGCTACCGGCTACCGCACGGAAACAGAGCTGTTCGGTTGGTCATTCGTGTTCCAGGGGCACATCTCAAAGGAAGATTACCCGAGGCTTGTGGAAGACACCGTCGCCGGGGCCGAGTGGTGGTGCAAAGTGAGAGGCGCAGACTGGAAGCATCCCGAAGGACCTGACTCGAACATCGACGACCGTCCTCATCGTCCTGTTGTCCACGTTTCCTGGAACGACGCCACGGCATTCACCGATTGGGCCGGCAAGCGCCTTCCAACCGAAGCCGAGTGGGAGTACGCAGCGCGCGGCGGGCTCGAACAGAACTTATATCCGTGGGGAGACGAACTGACGCCCGGCGGCCGGCACCTATGCAATATCTGGCAAGGCGAGTTTCCCGTTCACGACACCGCCGAAGATGGCTACTCGGCTCCGGCGCCGGTGGATGCATTTCCGCCGAATAACTACGACCTGTACACCATCACCGGCAATGCCTGGGAGTGGTGTGCGGATTGGTTCCATCCCACATTTCACAAAACCGCTTCGCGGCAGAACCCCACCGGCCCGGACTCGGGCGCTTCGAAAGTGATTCGAGGCGGATCTTATCTCTGTCACGCTTCGTATTGCAATCGTTATCGCGTTGCGGCCAGAACATCGAACACAATCGACAGCGCGACCACCAACATGACGTTTCGCTGTGTCCGCGACGTCTGACTTTTACACGTTGCAGATCTGGAACGCCTGCTCCAGTCCGTGAATCGGCGGTGTCTTCGCCGGAATGAATTCGTGCGCCACGAATCCTTGGAAGCCGGTATCCGCAATGGCCTTCGCGACCGCTCGCCAGTTCACTTCCTGCGTTTCGTCGAGCTCATGCCGTCCCGGATTTCCGCCGGTATGGAAGTGACCGAAAAACGCGACGTTCTCGGTGATCGTCCGCATCAGATCGCCTTCCATAATCTGCATGTGGTAGATGTCGTACAGCAATTTCACGCGCGGCGAATCCACTCGCTTCATCAACTCAATCCCCCACGCTGAATGATCCGCCATGTAGTCATGGTGATTGACTTTGCTGTTTAGCAGCTCGAGATTGATGGTTATGCCTTTCTCTTCGGCGTAGCCCTTGATCTTGTTCAGACCGGTCGCGCAATTCGCCAGGCCCTCCCCATCCGGCATGCCGCCTCTGTTACCCGAAAACGTAATCACGTTCGGAACCTTTGCCTCTGCTGCCCGGGTAATGTCCTCGCGTAACGTCGCGAGAACCTTTTCGTGATTCTCCAGCCTGTTCAGACCTATGGGTATCGTATTCGGTTGTCTGGAGGCCGTCATCGACGGCGTGAGGCCATACTTCTGAACCGTGGCGTACTCGTCGGCCGTGACTAAATCGATGCCCTTCAACCCGATCCGAACGGCCTCCTTGCACAATGCATCCAGGTCGTACCACTTCTTATAGGTCCAGAAGCAAACGCTTTGTTTTAGCCGTCCGCCACCGGATTCGGGAGCGGAGAGTGCCGGGCGCGCTGCGACGGCAGCGCCGGCTGTGAGGGCGGTTTTCAGTGCTGTTCTGCGATTCATCTGAACCTTGTTGTCCTGTCGACTGTTCATTGTCTCTCACCGCGGCGAACGCGTTCCTACAAATTACAGCTTCTGTTGCTTTTCGAGTTCGAGCGAGATGTTCCCGATCGGGAAGCCTAGCTGGATCTTAAACTGAACGGGAAGGCGATCCGCATCGTCCGTTATCCAGATAAACAATCTCCCTTTGCGCTTATAAAGCACGTTATCGAACAGGAATGCCTCATACCGCGTGACCGGATAGTTCTTTCCGTTCACGTTTATCGACTCCCTGGCTTGTGCTTCCACTTTGGCGAACACCATCCTCTTGCCGTCCGTGATCGGAACAGTCGTGGAACTGCCAGCAGGCAGATTGATTTCGCCGAGCGCCGCCAGAGCACCCGCGATCTCACGCGTACAGGGCGCAACCTGCAGCCGTTTGGTTGCGGACGTGTTCTTGATTGCATCGTGCTCGTCGTAATCCACCGTGTGTGCGTTTTCGTTGAACGTCAACCGCGTGATGCTGTGCCGCTTGCCTTCCTGAGCATCGAGGAAGGCATTCGCAGGGCAAAATTTTTCGTTGCTGACGACCTTGTATTTATCGACAACTCGGTACAGGCGTGTCACAACACCTACGCTCTGAACGTCGAGATCGATCTCCCAATTGTTAGCTCCCGAGCGCTGGAACTGCAGATCGGCCATTCCTCCAGTGACGAACCGCCACTCGATCCTGTACGTGAGCTTCTGCGCGTACGGAACTTTCGTTGCTCTTGACGGACCCTGCTGCGCCGGTGCGAACCGACCGGCTGACGATACGAACACCAGTACCGCACACGTGGCTCGCTCAATCACTCTCAAACCTGGCATTAACTCTCTGAGTTTCGCAGACCGTCCATTTCGATTGCGAAGCGCGCGTGTTTATGGACCGGCGCTGTTATCGGGGTCACGCGTCTAGAGCTGTTGAGGCTGCAACTCTTCGCGGCTTTCGATCTCTTGCTCCTTGTACTGCAATTGATACAGCTTCCAATAAATGCCGCGCATTGCAAGCAGTTCCTGATGAGTCCCGATCTCTCGCAGTTTGCCCTTGTGCATGACAATGATGCGGTCGGCGCGCTGAATCGTCGAAAGGCGATGAGCAATTACGATCGAAGTGCGGCCTTCCACTAACTGGTCCAGCGCTGCGCGAATCCGCAGCTCGGTTTCGGTGTCGACG
>JAFAQG010000118.1 GCA_019246575.1 Acidobacteriaceae bacterium | reverse complement strand
GCTTCCAAGCCGAGCAACAGTTCATCCGCAATGGCCTTGATATTTGTTGGCTTGTCGTTCCAGTTGGCTTGAAAGACGGCGATATGCTCTTCTCGCAGCAGCATGTCGGGATGATTGCGAAAGGGTAGGCGCGCGACTTCGTCGTTGTTTTTCGATGAGACCGCGAGCACGATACCGCGATTGCGAAGATCGAGTGCGAGTTGCTGAAGCGAGAGATGGGCTTCCCCAGTAGGGTCGCCTTGCGCGCATTGGATACCTTCGAGCCCGTCGTCCCCAATGACGCCGCCCCATAGCGTGTTATCGAGATCGAGCACGAGGCAGCGGCGGGCTTTCCCGCGTAGAGCCGATATGACCCTCGAAACATGGTCCGCGTAGAGAGGCACGTAGGTGCCCGAGAACGGCAGCTTCGCCATGTTCCACTGGGTTGGCGAATGCCAGTCCGCGAGGCCGACGGTCTCGGCCAGGCCTGCGACATCGAGGAGAATGTCTTCGGTTCCAAAGACAGTTTCGGCCAGCGCGGAGTTCACGCGTTCGATGAGGTTGCGAACGGTGCCAGGGAGCATCCGGTCGAGGCTGCCGAAGAGACGCTCCGGAGGCGGCGCAATGGTTTGCAGGATGCAAACGGCTCTGCTGTTGCGTTTTATGCCGGACCGTAGCGTGTCGATATAGTCGAGCGAGGCTCTTACGGCGGAGTTTGCGTCTTCGGTGCTGCCCAATTTGCATCTCAGGGGCAGCGCGCGGTAATCGATGGCTAGGAGGACAGCATCGGGACTGCTACGGTTGACGGGCGAATCGGGAGAGAGTGCTTCCTGAACGGCCTGATCGTATCCGGCTTGGATGCACTCGAGGGAGAAACCGTGCCGGGCAGCGGTGGCGATCAGGGCCGGAACGATGAAATCGACGGTCGAATTGCTCAACACGCCGAGCCGGAAGGGCGTGAGCGGCAGCAGCGCTTGGCCCGCCTGTTGGGCCTTCTGGATGACCTTTGCGAGGCGATTTAGCTGGTTTTCATCGAGCCGGTGCGAGGCAAGGAAGCGGACGCGTTTGCCGGCCTCGGGACCGAATTCGACGAGCGCGCGACACTGCGCTGTAAAATCGGCAGGGGGCTCCGGAAGCCAGGAGAGATTTGCATAAAGGGCATTCGCCATTTCACGGTGTTATGTTGCCTTCGAGCGGATCAGGTCTACGAACTCACCTACATTCTTCAGTTTACCGATTTCCGACGCAGAGAACTTTACGTTGAAGGCCCGTTCGACTGTGAGGACCAAGCGAATGTGGCTGAGGCTGTCCCATTCGTCGACGTCCTCGGCGGTGAGGTCGGGACGAACCGCGATCGAATCGTCGTCGAAGACGTCGCGAAAAATGCCGTTAAGCTTTTGGTAGATTTCGGGGGTTTCCATCAGCTCCAATGCGCGCTCGCTTACGCGCGCGGCTCGGTTGCATAGGCAATCGCGGCTTCGCGCATGCGATCGAGGAACTCCAATGGAACATTGACATTCCGTCTCCGGCCGGTACCGAGGGCCACGTCTGGTTTCGCTGCTCCGTGGAAATCCGATCCGCCCGACGGGAGGAGATCTAGATCCTCGGCTATGTGTGAGTAATATCGCTGCAAATCGGGCGAGTGCTCGGAATGATAGATTTCCAGACCCATAAGGCCGGCATCTTTCAACCGCCTGAGCACGCGCATTTCCATTTCGTCATGAGGCAAGGAGAGCCGGACCGGATGCGCCACCACCGGGATACCGCCGCCTGCGCGGATCAATTGAACAACCTCTTCGGTCGACTGACTCTGGCGTTCAACAAACGTAGGCGCATCTTCGCCGATGTAGCGCCGGAACGCGTCATCCGGATCGCTGGCATACCCTTTTTCGACCAGAACTCGTGCGAAATGAGGACGTCCGGCAAGACTCTTGCCCTGTGCCTCAACCTCATCGATGGTGATTTCGATTCCTTGGTCGCGCAACCGTTGCGCCAGACGGATGTTGCGGTTCAGGCGATCCTCGCGTTGTCCGTTAAGCCAGTTGAGGAACACAGGCGAGGGGTCATCAGCCGGAAAATAGCCGAGGATGTGGGCGTACCGGTGGTGATAATCAGCGATTTCGAGCCTGGTGTTCAGTTCGATTCCGCGGAACAACGGCAGGCCGGCTCTTAGGGCAAAAGGTAAGGCCTTTTCGTAACCGCTGAAGGTGTCGTGGTCAGTGATGGCGAGTGCGTCCAAACCAGCGGCAACGGCTGCTAAGACGAGCTCTTCCGGACTTAAACTTCCGTCCGATTCATTGGTATGGGTGTGAAGGTCGATCACGCAAGTAAAACAGAGCCCTAGCGTCTGCGAATTGGGCAAAAAGATTAGCGCAGTTTCGGCTCCGCATAGACGTCGAAGATGAAGTGCTGGCCACAGGTATGTGCGATTAGCCTCCCCGGACCGAGCGTTTTTCCTTTTGTACGATTTTCGAAAAACACTGCCCCGTCGGTGCTGTCACCCGGCTTCAATTTGGTAGGCGCGAGAGTTATGGCCGATGCGGCTGCTGCCGCCTTGAACCTGGCATTCACAAACTGAGCCATAGCCGCTTCCCGGCGCTGCTCGTACCCATTTGTGGAACGATAGTTCGACAGGGCGTAGATCGTGTCCTCGTATAAGAGCTGCAACTTAATTACGTCGTTGCGGCCTGCTCTTTCGAGCAACGAGCTTACGACTTCGTCGGCAGAGATGGCCGGTAGTGTTGTCCCATCGTGCCGCACGAAAGTGAAGTCGGTGGGCCGCACGGTCCAGGAGACGAGCGAGCCATTCGTCACCGTGACCTGAACAATATTGAAGTCTTTGACGTGAGGGGGCAGCGGCGCGAACATGACTGTGATGCCGTCTTTCGTGAGCGCCTCGTACTCCATCCCATGCGATTCGAAGGTGATGGGAGGAGCGGTGGCTGGGGAGCTATCTTCCCGAGACGACGCCTGTGAAGTAGTGGCGGCCGTAGATGGTCCTGCGTGGCCGCCGGCCTGTTGAGCTGCTGCGAATGAGCCGAGGAGCGCTCCCAAAATCGTAAGTAAAGACACACGCACGATGCGCGTGCGAAGAGAATTC
>JAFAQG010000467.1 GCA_019246575.1 Acidobacteriaceae bacterium | reverse complement strand
GCGGCCGGGCTTCACAATTGAGATCGCACGTTCGCGCAACGTGCGCGGCGCAAGCAGCAATCCGGCAATAACCAGCACCGGTATCGCCGCTGTCAGCCATGGACGCCAGCGCCACACTAAGTAAATCGCCCCGATCACCGTAGCAATCCAGACGGCGCGCGTCTCCGCGAGGACCACACCTAATGCCATCGTCATCGCTACGGCAGTCCAGATCCAGATATGCCGCCGCGCTACGGGAGAAAAGAACAGAAACGCCCCGAGCATCAGCAGCACCAGCATCTCCTCGACCGAAAACGTGTACCAATGGCTCATAAATCCGGTAATCCGCGCAGCCATGTAAGCCGAGTAAAAATCGCGGTGGAGTGCGTGGATGCGATGCAGCTTGATAGCGAACTGGACAACGCCTAGTAATGCGCTCGCGGCGCCAAATGCCGCCCACGTCAATACCAGCCAGCGCGCCACTTTAGTCGTACGTAACAGCGTGTAAGCGACCACTAATTGGGAAAACACATAGATTTTCTTGACCTGCGGAAACCCTGCCCTGGGATCGCCGGAAAGACACACCGCAATCAGCGTCCCGAGTAAGAACAATGCAAGCGGGAGTTTAATAGGAGGTAACGACAGTTTCTCGCGCGAGGCCAGCAACGCTGCAAGCGCCAATCCCAGGAAGATCTGCGATGGCGCGATGCCCACGACAATCGCAGCCGACGATGCAAATGTCAGCCCGCGGGCTGCGGACACAAGCCTCGATCGCTGCGATTCATTCACACCTGATCTCGTAAATTCACGAAGAGCATGTCCTATTTCGCATGAACGATGGGCAGCTCGTGCGAGGGGTCCGCATTCGCAATCCGTTCACTGCTCCTCAAAACCTGCCCTAAGTCGATGTTACAGCCAATTCCTGCGCTGGCTCACCGCCCGATGGAGCTCATCGCGCGACCATGTGCGACGTCCACCCGTGCCGAGCGATCCAGCGGACCGCAGCGCCGCGAGTGAGCGGCTATGGGCCGCGGAGTACCGCCGAGCTTCATTCGCCAGCCGAGTCAGCGCCTCCGTCATGAGCGACGAGATCGACGTGTCGCGATCGACCGCCAGACGTTTAATCCGCCTCAAGAGCCCGCGGGGCAAGCTGAGTGTGACATTTTGATTGTCAGTCACGATAAAGAGCGTAACACGTAAACTCGTGAAACCACGGCCGGCTGCCGGCCCGCCCTCCTAAACCCGTCGTCCTAAAATATCGACACCGCGCTCGGCGATGTCATGTGAAGAAAGCTCCACAAATCGAAATCCGGCGAAATCGTGTACATCTCCGCTACATACGCGAAATGGCCGGAATCGCTCACCGGAATCAGATTTGTGAATGCGGAATTGACAACCGCGCTTCCATCGTTTAAATAACCGGCCGCGCCGCTCGCATTTCCCGCCGGAATGTTCCCGCTGCTATCCATCAGCGCCGCGTTGGGTGTTCCGAAATTGCTCGCATGAATCCCGGCATTGCCCATGGTCAAACGGCTCGTAAACACCACCTGTCCGTAATTCGGGCAGGCGTTGATGGCGCCGTACCCGCCACCGCGGCAGTCATCGACATAACTGACTGTGGACAGGATAACAACTCCATTTCCGTTCGGGTCTAGACTGCCATCCGGCGCAGTCATATTCAATCCCGCGGCGAGCGCCGCCACAAGGTTCTGATTCGATGCCTGTGAAAAATCCACCCCATACGAGTACATATGGCCTGTATCGCGGCACACCTCGGTCACCTGAATGGCCCGCATCAGGTTCAGGCCGATGACCGCTGTTCCCAGCGCCAACGGCACCAGCAACGTCGCAACCAGCGCGAACTCCACCAGAGCGGTTCCTCGCTCGCTCGCATGCGATTTATGTTTCATACGCATAATCACAGAGGAGGCGGACCGCCCTCAGGAGAGTTCTCCATCACATCCGAAGCCGTGGCGGTCAAGGTTATGCCGGCGTCCGGACGCACAATCAGAATTACGCCCCTAATGCTCACGCTCGCGGACACCTGCAGTACATTGCCGCCGGAATCGGCGCTCGCGTCCGTTATCGGCGTGGTCAGATCGCTCGGCGAATAATAGTTAATAACGATGTTAGAAGGGTCCGTGACAAATCCGACCGAGTAATTTTGCACGACTTGTTGAATCTGCGCATTTAATCCCGTTCCGGAGCTTGGATCGCCGCCCGTGATTCCATAACGCACGCCTTCCCGAACCGCCTCCTGAATCGTGTTCTGCGCAAAAATAATCCAGGAGATCCCGATGATACCGAAGATCAACCCGAGCAGCGGAATGAGTACCAGCGCAAACTCGACTAAAGACGCGCCCCTCTCGCGCCGGCTGCGCCGGTGAGCCGCTATTGTGATTCGTCCATCCTGTCTGTGAGCGAGCATCTTTCTCACTTTGAGAGCCGCAGCACCAGCGACGCGATCTTGTGAAACGCCGCGTTGAGCGCCGCCGCGTTCGACACATAAATGTAACGCCCCGCCGGGATCGACGGATCGAAGCTCGAGCTCGCCGGATCGTTGGCCATGCGCTGCATCAGGTCGGCATCCGGGGGATCGCTTTGATCGTCACCCAGACCCACGGTGTAAACAAGAATGCCCAGAGGATCGTGACGTGCCCTATTCGCCGCATCATCCACCGCATTGATCGCAGCATTTTGCAGAGTTATCACGTCGTCAATTCGGATATGCCCGTCCTGCATGCCGTTCCCGTCTCCCTCGCTTCCCGGATATCTCGCAACCGGCTGATACCCGTTATCGAGCGAGTTGCCCCATTCGTCTTGATCCGGAAGGTATGCCACAACGTTGTTGTTCGAAGTTCCGCTGAACGAGCAGCCGCTATACGGTGGATTTGGAAGCGGCACTTGAGGTCCGCTGCTGTTGATCGCGGGCGGACCGTATCCGTTCGGTGTTACGTTACCGTTCGGGTCTACCCAGTTCGGATAAATTCCACCTCCTGAAGTGCCGATCATGATTCCGCGAATAACGTTTTCATTGAACGAGTTTTGGCCATCGTATGGTCCTGCGCACGGATGGCTGCCATCCGTTGGCCAGATCGGTAAATACGCAGTTGTTGTATTCGGATGTCCGTCTGTGAAAAACACGATCACGTTTAGCGCGCCCGGCTGATTGAGCTGTAGCATTTGCTGGTAAGCCAGCGAGAACGCCTCCGCCGACCCCGTATTGTTAGCGCATACCAGAGTGGCAAGCTGATCATTGAGGCTGGGCGACGATGATTTGAAAGACTTCGTCATTGGATAATCGAGGTTTGCGCTCGCCATAAACGTCACCAGCCCGACCGTGTCCCGTCCATCCGCGAACATCGAGACAAAGCTCGCTGCGGCGGCTTTCATGGTCGGGCAGGCCCCCGCCTGCTGAATCGAACCGGTCCGGTCCAACACCAGCATCAAATTCAAATCGCGACGCGTCGCCTGTCCCGCCGAAGCAACCACACCCGTGCTCTTGCCGATCATTCGCGCGAAGAACAGCGGAACCGTTGCCGAGGCTTTCATGATGACGGTGTGCGTCTTATACGTCGAATCGTCGACCACCTGAAAATTGTTGGCGTTCGTGCCGTCGAAATTCACCGTTATGCCCATCAATCCCGGTGGAAAGTTAGCGTTCAGGTATTTTTGCGCTACCACCGCCGCGGCCCCCGTCTGCGAAGCCCCGGTCTGATCGACCGTAAGCGACCGTGCTGCTGCCAGCGCTGCCGCGTCAATCGCGGACGAAAGCCGCGCCTTCGTCCAGTACAGAATCGACCAATCGAAGCCGAAGCTCATGAACGGAAACAGCACGAAGAAGCACGAATACAGAAACAACACGAGCGACGCTCCGCGCTCCGCTCGTCTTGGCGTCGGGCGCAATCCTTTCTGTACTATTTGCCTGTTCATCGACACTGCTCTTTATTTAGTGAACGGCGGCGCAAAACTGCTCTCATCCGGTTCTCTAAGCACCTTATCGGCCGGTTGCCGCACGAATAGCAACCGTTTAACATCGCCTTGTCTCTTCCCACTTCCCACTTCCTGCTTCCTGCTTCCTGCTTCCTGCTTCCGCCTTTTGAGACTTTAGCTTTCTCCCGTCCACCATTCCTCCGAGCCTTATGCCAGGAGCCAGATGCCCGTACTCATAAACATCTTGCTCGTAATTTTCGTCTCGGCCGCAGGCATTTACGACATCCGCTATAGGAAAATTCCGAACTGGCTGAATGTTACCGGAGTAATCCTAGGCTTAGTAACGAATACGCTCCTCGGCGGCTGGCATGGTCTGTCGCACGCGCTTCTCGGCTTGGGCCTGGCATTGTTTCTCTATCTGCCTCTTTACGCCATTCGCGGCATGGGCGCGGGGGATGTCAAGCTCATGGCCGCCATCGGCGCACTCGCCGGCCCCTGGTACTGGTTTCTTATCTTCCTCGTTACCTCCGTTCTAGGCGGCCTCGCCTCCTTCGTTCTTATGGCATTTAAAAAACGCGTCGGCGACACCTGCTGGAACTTATGGTTTATCGTTTCCGAGTTGCTCCATGCGCGCTTGCCTTTTCGCGGCAATCCGCAGCTCGATATCCGTCACAAACGGGCTCTTCGCATGCCGCATGGCGCAGTTATTGCTTCCGCCGCAATCGGATTTGTGATATTTCGAGCAGCTGCCGCATCGGCTCTTACACGTGCTCCACATTAACTCTCAGAAAAATCTAATCCGCGTCCGATAAGACAGTAGGGCTTATGTATCCGCCGAACTGGAACCTATACGCCGGCAGCAGCGTTGAGAATGCGCAGTCGCTTCGTATTCTCAGCGCTCCGGCTATGTCACCCGGCTGGACCGTTCCTTTGCCACCCGAGAGGATCGAGCGCCTTCGCGCACTTTCAGTTCTGACCGATCCCTCTCTTATGATCTTCTACGCCACACCTGCGGCGCCGGTACTCACGGAGTCCGGAACAGCGCTGCCGCTTTCTCGCTGGCCTGACAATCCAGCGAGAAGACATAGAGCGACCGAGGGGCCGCATGTCGACAATCCGGATTCACAACCGATTATTCAAGAAAGGAGAAAGGTATGACATATTCAGCTATACGAGCATTCTGGCGCGAAGAAGAGGGCCAGGATCTCGTCGAATATGCGTTGCTGCTGGCGTTTCTTGCGTTGGCCTCGATTACCGTCATGACAACCGTTGGCGGACAAATCACCACGCTGTTTAATGACATCGGCACCGCACTAAGCAATGCTGATACCGCAGCACAGGGCGGTGGCGCGTAAACTGCCGTTCGATTTGTTAAATCGCGAAGCCGCAGCAGTATAAACCCGCTGCGGCTTTCGTATTATTAGCCGCTGTTGGAATCCGCCGCTTACGACCACTAGCATAATTTACTTTCTTATTATGCGAACAACAGCGTATCTTACTGACTAAACAAATAGACTGTCATGAACCGACGTTTACTTGGTGTTTTTGGCTTTGCCCTCGCTGTAGCGGGCTTTACCAGCTTTTTGGTATATCGCCTCATTATTTCTCACGTGCAGGCGCCTGCGATGGCGTCCAAGACACACAAAGTTGTTGTCGCCGCCCGTGATCTTCAAGTGGGTGCGCTCATTCACGACTACGATGTTCAGGAGATCGCCTGGCTCGGATCGATTCCCTCCCATGCGGTCACCAACCGGCAGGATGTGATCGGGCGCGGCGTCCTCGCTCCGATCTATGAAAAGGAACCCATCCTCGATGGCCGCTTAGCGCCGAAAGGTGCAGGCGCCGGTCTCGCTGCCACCATCCCGTTCGGCAAGCGTGCCGTCGCTCTGCGCGTCAACGATGTCGTCGGCCTCGCTGGATTTGTCCTGCCCGGCATGCGCGTCGATGTGCTCGTCGCCGGGAATCCGCCCGGCACGGATCGCAGTTCCACCGGAACGCTGTCTCGCACTGCGCTGCAGAATATTGAGGTCTTGTCCGCAGGGCAAAAAATCGAACGTAACATCGACGGCAAACCGCAAACCGCCCAGGTCGTCAACCTCCTCGTCACCCCCGATCAGGCGGAAGTCCTGAACCTGGCCAGCACAGAAGCAAAGGTCCAGCTTGTGCTGAGAAATCCGTTAGACACGAAACAGGAAGTAACGCACGGCACATCCGTCGCAAGCCTGTTCGGAGTTCCGGAAACTAAACCCGCTGCGCCGCAACCCGCCAGGCCGGCCCGTCCCGTCCGCCAGGCTGCCGCCGCTCACCGCAAGCCGGATGTCGGAACCGTGGAGGTCTTCAACGGCGTGAAAAGAACGGAACAGCAAATCGAAATCTCCGGGGGGAATTAATAAATGAGACACTTACTTTCTTTCCTCCTGCTCAGCAGTGTTACCTTCGCGCAGCCAGGCCCGCAGGCCACGGCCGAATCGGACGTAACTGTCATCGTTAATAAGTCGCTGATTCTCGAGCATGCCGGTATCCGCCGCATCGCGGTGGCAAATCCGAAAATCGCCGAAGCCGTAGCCGTCAGCGCCGGCGAGGTGTTGTTGAACGGCAAAGAGGTTGGTGATACCAGCCTTATAGTTTGGGACCAGAAAGATGCCCGGACCACCTTTGCGGTTCACGTCGCTACCGATGACCCCAGCTTCGAAACCGTCCGCCGCGAACTGCGCGATGAGATCGGCCCCGACGTCTCCATTACCGTCGATAACGGCAATGTATTTCTGCGCGGCACAGTAAAGGATCAAATCGCCGCCGATCGCGCCGTCGAAATCGCCTCTACGCTCGGCAAAGTCGTCAACCTCCTGCGCGCCCCAGTGCCCGAAAGAGAGCCTCAGATTCTGCTGAAAGTTCGCTTCGCCAACGTAGACCGTGACGCCACCTCGCAACTCGGCTTCAATCTGTTCAGCATGGACCAGAAGGGCATCAGCAGTCTTACCACCGGTCAGTTTGGACAACCGCCCAAGTTCGATCTCAGCGGCTCGGGCTCCAAAGTCACGTTGAACCAGTTGCTGAATGTGTTTTATCTCCGCCCGGATCTGAACCTCGGCGCCATGATTCAGGATCTCGAAACCAAAAACGTGCTTCAGATGCTCGCCGAGCCCAATCTGCTAGCGACCAGCGGACAACCCGCCAGCTTCCTCGCCGGCGGCGAATTCCCGTTCCCCGTTTTGCAGGGCGGCGCAAACGGTATCGGCCAGATTACCATCCAATTTAAAGAATTCGGAATCCGCCTTAACTTCGTTCCGACCATAACTCCACGCGGCACCATTCGCCTCGATGTAACTCCCGAAGTTAGCTCGCTCGATTATGCCAATGGCCTCACCATCAACGGATTTACGATGCCGGGCCTCTCTACCCGCAGAATTCAGACCGAGGTCGAGCTCGAAAACGATCAAAGCTTTGTGATCGCCGGCTTGCTCGATAACGAAGTTAGAGAAAACTTCAATAAACTGCCGGGCTTTTCCAATATTCCCGTGCTTGGAAAATTATTCGAGTCGCGCAACCTGACAAAGACTAATACCGAGCTGCTGGTTCTCGTCACTCCGGAATTGGTGCGGCCCATCCCCGCGGGAGTTAAGCCGCCGGAAATCAAAATGCCGCAGGAATTCCTAAAGGGATCCTCGTCCACCGCGCCGCAAACACCTGTAAACGGCCCGGTTCCGGCTCTGCCGCACAGCGCATTACTGCCCATTGAGCAGCTCAGCAAATGGACCGGCGGACCCGTCAAGCCTGGCGGCGCAGCAACAAAATCCGTACCGGTCGAACCGGTCGTTAAGATGACGTCCGCATCCGCTTCTCAACCCCCCGCGGGTGCAAAGGGATCTGCACAATGAGTTCCTCAAATCTCTTAGCCCTCCTGAAAAATGAGGGCTTGCGCCGCGAGACCTTACAGGTGCTGCGGTCATCCGAGCGGCCGTTGCCCCTCGATCAGCACGATTCGGATTGGCCGAGCCTGCTCGAGCGCGTCGCGAAAACCAAGCCCGAAGTGCTTCTGCTCGATGTGTCGGCGGTGCCTACGCAGCTCGACAACGCGCTCCGCCAGGTCCGATATTACGCGCCCCGCGTCAAAATCGTCGCCCTTCATTCAACCGCTGACCCGCAGACCATTCTCGCCGCCATGCGTGCCGGAGCCAATGAATTCCTGCATCCTCCGCTCGATACGCTCCATCCCGTCCTCGAACGCATGCTGGCTTCCTCGCAGGCCCCCGATATCCCGGCCCGCCGCGGAAAAATTATCGGCTTCTTATCCGCCAAGGGCGGCTGCGGCGCAACAACCTTGGCCTGCCATGTCGCCCTCGAGCTTCAGAACGCAACCCAGAAAAACGTCCTTTTAGGCGACCTCGACCTCACCTCAGGACTGGTCAGCTTTCTCATGAAAACGCCCAGCTCCTACTCCATGCTGGATGCCGTCAAGAACCTTACTCGTCTCGACGAAAGTTTGTGGAAAGCTCTGACGCTCGAATACAAGCCGAACCTCACCGTCATGCCGGCGCCCCTGACTTACTCGCGCTTGGAGCACCCCGACCAAAATCAATTACGGCAGGTTCTGCAGTTCACGCGCTCTCAGCACGATTGGATCGTGCTCGATCTCGGACGCGGCCTGAACTCCATTGCTACCGAAGTTCTGGACGAAATAGACCAGCTCTTTGTCGTCTCCACGCTTGAAGTCGTCGCCCTGCACGGCCTCAAAACAATTATTCATGGCTTATTCGATCAAGGCGAAAAACTCCAGTTAGTCCTCAATCGAACTCCGCAAACCATGGACATCAGCACGCAAGAGCTCGAAAAAATGCTTGGCCGTCCGCTCTATGCCGCGTTGCCGAATGACTACCTGGCGCTGTATCAATGTTACTCGAGCGGTAACCTGCTCGATTCCAATAACCGTTTGGCTCAGCACTTTGCGCTTCTCGCCGCAAAAATAGCAGGCACGCCTGCGGCGAAGCCTAAAAAGAAGTTTTCATTGTTCCGCTAAGAGGTCTTTATGCCTGTAACCGACTCGCCGCGCAGCGAACCGCGAACCGGAGAATTCAGCCGCGGAACTACTCGCGACCCTTCTTCCGTCCAGTATCAGGAGCTCAAGTTCGCCGTCCACCGGAAGCTTCTCGACCGCATCAACCTCGAGGCCGTAAACGCCATGCCCGGCGAGCGCGTTCGCCAGGAGATCCGGCCGTCGGTCGTCAAGCTGGTCAACGAAGAAAAAACGCCCCTCAGCTCCCTTGAAAAAGATCGCCTTATCGAAGAAGTTCTCGATGAAATCTTCGGGCTGGGGCCGCTCGAGCCCTTGCTGCGCGACCGCACCGTGTCCGACATCCTGGTTACCACGCCGCGCCTCGTCTACGTCGAGCGCGAAGGCCGCCTCGAGCGTACCCCTATCGAGTTCCGCGACGACGCTCACCTGCAGCGCATCATCGAGCGCGTGGTCTCCCGCGTCGGACGCCGCATCGATGAATCGTCGCCCATGGTCGACGCCCGTTTGCCCGACGGTTCGCGCGTCAATGCCGTCATTCCGCCGCTCGCCGTCGACGGACCTCTGCTCTCCATTCGCCGCTTCGGCGGCGATCCGCTGCAGCCCATCGATCTGCTGCGCAACCTTTCGCTCACCGAACCCATGCTCGAGCTCGTCAAGGGCTGCGTCAAGGCGCGCCTGAACATCATCATCTCGGGCGGCACCGGCGCTGGAAAAACCACCTTCCTCAACATGCTCTCGGGCTTTATCCCGTCGAATGAACGCATCGTCACCATCGAAGACGCCGCCGAGCTCCAGCTTCGCCAAACCCATGTCGCGCGCCTCGAAACCCGCCCCGCCAATATCGAGGGCAAGGGCGCCATTCTGCAACGTCACCTGCTCATCAATGCCCTCCGCATGCGGCCCGATCGCATCATCGTCGGCGAGGTCCGCGGCGAAGAGGCTCTCGATATGTTGCAGGCCATGAACACCGGCCACGACGGCTCGCTCACCACCATTCACGCCAACAGCCCGCGCGACGCCATCAGCCGGCTCGAAGTCATGATCGGCATGGCTAGCTCCAACCTGAGCGTCCGCTCCATTCGCCAGCAGGTAGCCTCGGCCATCGATCTCTTTGTTCAGATCTCCCGCTTTTCCGACGGAACGAGAAAAGTCACTTACATTACCGAATGCGTCGGCATGGAAGGAGACCTGGTCACAACACAAGACGTATTCGTCTTCGAACGCACCGGTCTCACCAGTGAAGGCCGTGTCACCGGCCGCTTCCGCCCCACCGGCGTCCGTCCCAAATTCAGCGAACGGTTGAAGGCCGCCGGGATCGAGCTTCCGCCTCATCTGTTCCAGAGCATCGTCGAGGTCCGCTGAGAGTCGCATGATCATCGCACTCGTATTCTTCGTCATCGTCTTCGCCACCGTACTGGTCTGCGTCAATGTCGGCCTCTCGTATTTGAAGTCGAAACAAAAACAGCAGATCCGCTCCATGCTGCGCAATGCCGACGCAAGCGCCGCGGAACAGCGCAACCCCGAACTGCTTCGGCCTGCCCAGGTGCAGGACTATCTGGCTAAGCTGCTGCGGCGTTTCCATGTTATGGAGCGCGTTAGCTTGCTCTTGGATCAAGCCGGCCAGAAATCGACCGGCACGCAGTTCATCGTCATGTCATGCGCCATTGGCATCGTCGGATTACTGCTCGGCGCCAAGCTGGGGCCTCGCGAATATCGAGGGTTCAGCTCGCTTCTCCTCGGCACATTGGCCGCCCTGCTGCCCTTGTTGGTCATATTGCGAAAACGCCGTAAAATCTTGGCCCAATTCGAGCAGCAGTTCCCGGAAGCGCTCGACTTCATTTCGCGCTCCATGCGCGCGGGCCACGGCTTTACCATCGCGCTCGAGATGCTCGCGGCCGACTCCCCCGAGCCCCTCGGCTCCGCCTTTCAGAGGGTATGTAACGATCTCCAATTGGGCTCTTCGCTCGAGGTGGCGCTTAATAAACTTGTCGTTCTCATGCCCCTCGTCGATGTCCGCTTCTTCATCTCCTCCGTTCTCGTCCAGCAGGAGACCGGCGGCAACTTAGGTGAAATTCTTACTAAGCTTTCACAAGTTATCAGAGCTCGTTTCCGCCTTAAAGGCCAGGTCAAAGCCGTTAGCGCCCAAGGCCGCATGACTGGCCTCGTGCTGCTCCTCATGCCCGTCTTCGTCACTCTCGCCTTGATGTTTCTCAACCCTAAATATCTCGTCGGTCTTGTTACTGATCCTGTCGGCCGGATGCTTGTTTACGGCGCTGTGGTCGGCCAGGCGATCGGGTATCTTGTCATCCGCAAAATCGTCGATATTAAGGTGTAACAATGGCTATCTTCCTTTCTGCGCTTCTCTTTTTCTTACTCCTCGGCGTCATATCTTTCTTTGGTTACATCCATTACGTCAGGCCGGCACGCCTGCTCGATCAACTGGCAACAACGACTACGTCGATCTCCGTATCGCCGCACCTGAATCACGGCAAGCAGGATCTCGCCAGCCCCATCAAACGCTGGCTCGAATCGCTCGGCAAGGCCCTGCCCATCTCGTCGCAGGATGCCACCAACACCAGGAATGACTTAATTACCGCTGGTTTCCGCTCTCAATCCGCCGTCCCCGTCTACTACGGACTGAAAGCGCTCTCGGGTGCCCTTTTTCTGGCCCTCTATGCGTCTTTCTGCTACCGTTTCGTTCACAGTCCTGTTTTTCGAATCGCTGCCCCGCTCGCGATGACCGGAATGGGATACTCGTTGCCGTCCTTTATTCTCGGTCGGCGCATCAAGAGTCGCCGCGAGCAGATTCGACTCGCTCTTCCCGATGTCCTGGATTTGTTAGTCGTGTGCAGTGAAGCTGGCTGCGGTCTCGATCACGCCATCGTAAAAGTAAGCCATGATCTGCGGGAAGTCCATCCCGCCGTTGCCGACGAACTCTCTTTCTTGAATATGGAAATTATGGCCGGCAAAAGCCGCGCGGAAGCTCTACGCAATTTCGGTACGCGTACCGGTGAAGACGACGTCAAAAAGCTCGTTGCCATTCTCATTCAAACCGATCGCTTCGGCACCAGCATTTCGGAGGCGCTCCGCACGCAATCCGACTTCCTCCGTGTCCGCCGGGGGCAGGAGGCGGAAGAACGCGCCGGAAAGGTCGGCGTCAAGCTGGTCTTTCCCATCTTCTTCTTCTGTCTTCCCTCCCTGTTCATAGTTACAGCCGGAGGCGGCATGCTTCAGCTCTATCGCAATCTTCTGCCTGCCATGCGCAACCTTCATCACTGATCCGGCATGAAACGCCTGCTCCCCGCCGCCACAAAACTGATTACAGCTTGTGCCTTCGGGATATTTGTTTACCGCGCCGCCCACGCCTTCGCGCATACTCATCACTTGAACGTTCTGCTGCTGGCCATAGCGGAAACCGTGACGGTGTTGCTGATCCTCATCGCGCGCCGCCCCGAAGATGTAAATATCAGCTTCAAGACGTGTTTGCTGACCGTGTGCGGAACCTACTATTTCCTCGCGATTAACCTCGGCGTCGGCCTCCGCCTCGCGCCGCTATGGCTCAGCCAGGGGATTCAGATTCTTGGAATCTTGTGGCAAATTACCTCGAAAGTCTATCTGGGCAATCGTTTCGGCCTGCTGCCCGCCAATCGCGGCATCATCGATCGAGGCCCTTATCGCCTCGTGCGCCATCCCATTTACTTCGGCTATCTGCTCAACCACATTGGCTTTCTGCTCAGTGCGTTCTCACTAATCAATGTCGGTATTTATTGCCTTCTCTACTTGTTCCAAGTCGGACGTATGTTAGAGGAAGAGAAGCTTCTTTCGAAGGATGAAGCCTACCGCCGGTATTGCGGCCACGTCCGCACCCACCTAATCCCCGGCGTCTTCTAGCGAACCCGACTGAACGCGTCAGCGGAACCGAATTGACTGAGCCGCGACCGTGAGGGAGCGGGTCCCTAATCCAGCTCTAATAGCGATACATCCAGCAGGTGCTTAGGCCAGAAGTTACTATTTGGCTGCTGGGCCCACTGCGATTCCGGGTGCAACTCCAGTCCGACTACATACCCGTTTTCTCGAAAGCGGCATTGCTTCACCGATCCCCTCAGGTGAGTATCGTCACTAACGATCTCTATCTCCGTACCTTCGGGGATATAGACGCCCATAAATAGGCCGACACCTGCAAGTGATAGATTTTCGAGAACGGCAATTTCGCACTGTGGCACGCCGTTCCCTGCCTTCCATAGCACCTGCACCAGATCCGAGCACAGCAGCCGCTTGTTCCGGCGGCGTTCGCACCGGTAACCTCCCGCATTGCGCGTGCTATCTCGTCGAACCCTCACGCAGTTCTTATCGACCACAGAGATGATTTGTGATGTGATCGCACGATTTAAATGAGAGACTTCGCAGCCTCATGATCGCCGCCCCCTACCAAACTGAGGCTCGCCAAATCGCCCCCGAGGAGCGCGACCGGCTGATTCTCGAGCACATGAAGCAGGTGCAATTGATTGCCCGCCGCATTCACGAGACGTTGCCCGTCAATGTGTGCCTCGACGATCTCGTCTCTAGCGGTGTCGTCGGTCTTATCATGGCCATCGACAACTACGACCCCACTCAGGCCGTTAAGCTGAAGACCTACGCGGAATATAAAATCCGCGGCGCTATCCTCGATAGCCTGCGCGGCATGGATTGGGCTTCGCGCCATCGAAGGAAAAAATATAAGGAAATCGAAGCTGCCATTTCCGCCACCGAAAGAAAGCTGCAGCGCCCTCCTACCGAAGAAGAGATCGCTGCCGAGCTCGGCATCACGCTTGCCGAATACCGCGAGCGCCTCGTCGAAGTGCAGGGTCTGACGCTCGGCAGTCTCGAGATGTCCGTCGGCCCCGAGCAAGGGCAGGATTTGCTGTCAACGATTGCCTCGAGCGATGAATCGCCCTCTGCAACGGTCGAGCGCACCGAACTCGAGCGCCTGATTGCCAGTGCAGTTGAGAAACTGCCCGAAGCCGAAAAATTGATTCTTGCTCTCTATTACCAGGAAGAGCTGACGCTGCGCGAAATCGGCGAAATTGTGAATCTGCGCGTCTCGCGAGTCTCCGAATTGAAGACCACTTCGATCCTCCGCCTCCGCGCCTCCGTCGCCGCCAACTGGCCCACCCCCCGCGGCCGCTGAGCTGGCTACCGTACTCAGCCGAGTAATTATTCAACCGTTCACGCCAGTTACACCGTATATGACTTCTCCCGCGTGAATAGATGCCAAAGCGTTTAGAACGGCTGGAATATGAGGTTCTAACACTTCGATCTTATTCGACGTTGCCCGAATTACAATGACAGCGATTCGGAGATCTTTTAACGATTGCTGATATGGAATGCCTTGATCTACAGTAAGCAGCACATCGTAACCGGCCTCCTCAGCCAGCCTCAGCAGAACGCCGTTCCCCTCACCTGCAAAACCGGCTTTTACTACGCCTTCGCATTCATGCCCAATGATACGTTTGCCGATTTTCCACGGCATACATTCATCAATCAGAATCCTCATTCGATGACGGCAAGAAGCGAATCCTTTGCTGTCTCGAGTGCCTCAATCGCCATTTCTCGTGTGACGGAAGGGAAATCTTCTAAGAAATCATCCAACGTTTCGCCGCTTTCGATGTAATCGAGAAGATTCTTGAACGGCACCCGAGTGCCGCGAAAACACGGCGCTCCTCCCAGTATCTGTGGGTCCCGCATGATGATTGACGTCATGCCATTAGTTTCTCTTGGATCGTCTGAACAAACGTGCTGGACTTGCAATGCTCAAGTTGTGCCGTGC
>JAFAQG010000345.1 GCA_019246575.1 Acidobacteriaceae bacterium | reverse complement strand
TCGACCATGTTGCGGACGTGTGTACGCACATCATCATAGGGCGCGATTGGAGCGCAGATCGTGATGCCGCCATGTTTGGCTATCTCCATCGCTACGAACCCAATTCGCGTCAAGTTCACCTCTCGATCTTTCCGCGAAAACCCGAGTTCAGGTGATAAGTGCTGCCTGACCACATCGCCGTCCAGAAGCGTAATCGGACGTGTGGTACGGGCGAGTAACATTTCTTGAAGAGCGTTAGCGATGGTTGACTTACCCGATCCCGAGAGTCCCGTGAAAAATACCGCCGCACCTTGTGGCGCTGCGGTGCCGTGAAGCAAGGAGAGCTCACGGGCTACCGCCGGAAAGGTTAGCGATGGAGGTACCCGAACTCCTTCTCGTAAACGATCGACTATTTCCGCGTGCACGTCCCGCGGGTCTCCATTTCCTGGATGTTCGGACGGAAGTTTCTTGACGGTCAGATCAAAGAGCGAGCTAACGTTCCGGCAGACAAACTCAGAACAGCTTTCCGCAAAAAGCGACTTACATCCGGTAGTAAGGGCGATCTGGGCGGCAAGGAATAGCCCCTGCTCTGAAGAGGCGTCGGGGATAGGCCAGAGTGCCAGGTGCATTGAACCTTGGGATTGTTCGACTGCATGTAACCAGCAACGCACGGTAGAGTGCAACGGCCGGTCCTCGAAACCGACAGGAACAACGCCGATTATCAGAACTCGACTTCCAGTTTGCCGGCTGATTTGCATCAGGGTATTGAACGTTGCGCGGTGGATTGGGCGAGTGGTGACGAAGGCTATAGGCCGCTGTAATTCGTCGATCTTGAGTTCAGTCTTCAGGTCTGTTGTTGTTTGCCTATAAGGACGAAACGAATAGTGGATGGGCTGCCGAAGCCCAATCACCCGGCCAGCCACAAAGGCGCTAGGGCCAAAGCTGTCCGATGCCGCGTCAGATTTTGAGTTGTTCCATACCTCGTGAATACGAAGTGCAGCCAACATGACACCCTCACTGTCGCGGAGAGCTAGGAACTCACAAGATTTCAGGGTGGAGGCGAAACGTCGCGACATGGGGAGCAGAATCGGAGCGAGCCAGGGGGTCCCATCCGGCAGCCTTTCTGCGCGGCGAATCGAGTCGTTTTCGGCCGATGTCATGAACTCACAACGTGATCCAAGCGCGCCGCGTAGCATCAGCTCGAGCGAGGCAAGCGATCCGCCTTCAATCGTGAATGACGGCCAATCGCGCGAGGCCGCGCGAATCCACGCTACGTCGCCCTCGAAAGCAGGACCGGCTTCTGTTCCGAGCGTCGAGCAATGGCTGTCGAAACCGGGAAGGACACTCATAGAATGTCCCGGATGAGGATGTCCATGGCCGACAGGTGGCGGCACGCCGCAGTAGCTGCAGCGGCCGGTTCAGAGGCTTCCGTATCTCGCGGAACCGCAATTACCTCATGTGATGAAAGGTTCTTTAGCGCGACGGCGCCCTCAGACGGGATGCAGCAAATTACGATCAAACCAGCCTCAAGCATTGCTGCCGCGACTGTGGGGAACGCATCTCCGTGCCGCTCAGGTTCGATCGTCGCGACCCGGCAGCCGGCCTGAAATAGTATCCGCTCGAGTTCTTCCGCTACGGCGCGGTCTTGCAAGCAGACCAATGCGGGACGGTGACCGTAACGTTCCTTCCGCTCCGCCGGCGTAACCGCTTCAGAACGCCTGGTCGTAGTTTCAGTTTTTTCTTCCGGCTGTGCTCTTTGGACTTCACGACCCGTAACCATGCCCGCGGCCACGGTTTCGTTCGAGATGGAGTCAATAACGATAAAGCTGCCGGTGGCGCGGTTGCGTCGGTATGGATCCACGTAAACGGGGTGAGTGGTTTCCATAATCACGGAACCGATGTCATTAAGCGCAAGCTCTTCCACGCCGAGCCGCTCGAGCGTGTTCACGTTGATCTTGTGGCGGATGGACCGAAAGATCGCCTTCACTTCATGGGTCGTGTGCTTAATGCAGTACGGCCGGCCTATCTTCAACGGCGAAGACGACATCCATACGACTCGCGCATCGAGCACGTTCGTCACATGCGGCGTATAGCCGGGATGTACCAGCATGTCTCCGCGACCTATGTCAATGTCGTCCTCGAGGCAAATGGTAACCGACATCGGGGCGAACGCACGTTGCAGCGGACCCTCCCGCGCGATGATCGACTTCACGGTTGATTGTCGGCCGGATGGAAGAACCATAATTTTGTCTCCCGGCCGGATAACGCCCGACACAACTTGGCCCGCGTATCCTCGAAAATCCAGGCTTGGCCGAATCACATATTGGACAGGAAAGCGCATCTCGCGCAAATTTCGGTCACTTGCGATATGCACGTTTTCCAGATACTCGAGAAGTGGCTCGCCTGCGAACCACGGCATGCGCTTACTTTTCTGAACAACGTTGTCACCGTTTAGAGCGCTGACAGGAATGAAATGGACATCCGGGATATCGAGTTCAGGGGCAAAGGCAGTGAAATCTTCGCGTATGCTCTGAAAAACGTGCTCGCTGAAGTTCACCAGGTCCATCTTGTTCACCGCCACCACCAGGTGGCGAAT